>NZ_QGDU01000001.1:128457-255655 GCF_003149045.1 Fibrobacter sp. UWR4
TCGATTCTATTTTCGGTGACGATGAAGATTTGCCCGAAGAAAAACCGGTAGAAACCGCAGCACCTGTTGCAGAAGACTCTCTTGAACTTCCTGCCGTAGAGGACAGCCTTGAGCTTCCTGCCGCAGAGGATAGCCTTGAACTTCCTGCAGATGAAGAAGTGAAGCTGGATGGCGAATGGAGCCCGACTCCTGTAGCCGCAGAAGAACCTGCAGCTATGGTCGAAGAAGTGGAAACCCCCTCTGCTCCGGCAATCACTTCCGCAATGGATTTTGTACTGGATGATGAACCTGCTGCTCCTGCTGAAGAATCCGCTCCTGCAGTAGCTCCTGCATCTGAAGCTAGCTTTACCGTAGATAGTGCCTTTAGCTCTATCTTTGGCGATGACGATGACCTGCCCGAAGAAAAACCGGTAGAAGCTGTTTCTGAAACTCCGGCTGCCGATACGACTTCCTTGGCGGAACAGGTAGATCAGGCCGAGGCTGAATTGGAATTGCCTTCCATTCAGAAGGATGATACTTCCGATCTTGCTCAGGAAATGGGTGGAGCCTTTGCTTCTATGTTCGGTGACCAGGATGACTTGGATCTTCCGAGCTTGAGTGAAGACAAAGTAACGTTTGCTGCTGAAAATGACCAGCAGGCTACCGGTGCTGCTTTCGAAGAAGCTTCCGAAACCAAGCTGGAATCTGATTTAGACAAGTCGTTCAGCAATCTGTTTGGCAATGATGATGATTTGGCTTTGCCTACTGAAAATGCTGGCGAAGTTCCTGCTGCAGAAACTGCTCCGGAAGCACCTGTTATGCAAAATTTGGATTCCCTGGAATCTGAAGTTTCCGGTGCCTTCAAGGGTTTGTTTGAAATGGACGATGATTCACTGGCTATGGATCAGGACAAGCCTTCCAATAGTGGCGTAGACTTCCTGATGTCTGGCGATTCCGACGATGAAGTTTCTGCTGGTCTTATCAATAATCCTGACGCTCCGCTGAATCGTGGTGGTCAGGAAATTGATGAAAGTTTGAATACTAAGACTCTGGCCGAAATTTATTTCGATCAGGGCCTGTACGGGAAGGCTTTGGACATCTATAAGGACCTGGCTCAGAAGGAACCTGAAAATCAGGAAATTGTCGACCGTATGGCCGAAGTTGAAAAACTCTACAGGGAAAAGTTTGGAGGTAATGGGTAATGGCAGAACAGCCTCAACAGCAGCAGAGAACTCTTCGTATTGAACAGCTTCTCCGTGAAATGGTAAACCACAAGGCTTCTGACTTACATATTCGCGTAGGTGTTCCGCCGGTTTACCGTATCAACGGTTCTTTGCAGAAGTTGTTTGATATTCGTGTGGATGGCATGATGATGGATTCCTTCCTGGATGATATCATGAACCGCGAACAGAAGCAGCGTTTTGAAGATAATAAGGAATGTGACTTCGCTGTGGGCGCCCGCGATATGGGACGATTCCGTGTGAACGTGTTCCGCCAGCGTGGTACTATCGCTATCGTTATCCGTCATATTAAGGCAAAGATTCCTCCCTTCGAAGAATTGCACTTGCCCGAAGTGATTCGCGATTTGGCCCTGACCAAGCGTGGCTTGATTCTTGTGACGGGTACAACCGGTTCCGGTAAGTCCACTACACTTGCTTCCATGCTGGATTACATTAACCAGACGGAAACGGTGAATATCATTACCGTTGAAGATCCTATCGAATACCTTTACAAGGATAACAAGGCGATCATTTCCCAGCGTGAAATTGGGGTGGATACCTTGTCCTATGCAAATGCTCTTCGTGCAGCTCTCCGTCAGGACCCTGACGTATTGCTGGTGGGCGAAATTCGTGACCTTGAAACCATGCAGATTGCCATGACTGCTGCTGATACGGGCCATATGGTGTTTGCAACCATCCATACCACCAATGCGACGGAAACCATTCACCGTGTGCTTTCCATGTATCCGCCTCACCAGCACGAAGAAATTCGCCTGCTTTTGGGTGAAGTTCTTGCTGGTATTATTTCTTTGCGTTTGCTGCCCACTAAGGATGGCAATGGACGAGTTCCTGCTGCAGAAATCCTGGTGAACACGGGTGCAGTCCGCGAATACATTCAGGACAAGGATAAGAATGACCTGATTGAACAGGCTATCGCTGATGGTCACATGCAGTATCGTAGCCAGACCTTTGACCAGGCCCTGCTGGAACTGTATGGCAAGGAACAGATCTCCCTGGAAACAGCTATGGCTGCCGCCACTAACCCGGATGACTTCGATCTTAAGATTCGCGGTATTTCTGGTACTTCCGAACGCGGCTGGATGTAATTGTCCGAGGTATAGGAATAAGGAAAAGGCGCTCCGTTTGGAGCGCCTTTCTGCTATCTAATTCGAGAATTCCATTTTTTCTTGAAGCGGGGCTCGTCCAGAACTTTTGCCCAGACAAAACCTCGACGGATCTCGGCCTTGTTGAAGGATCGGGTATGTCGACGATGGTCGGCATTGGAGAGGCAGGGGGCTCCGATGGATTCGGATCCGTCATTGATTTGACCGGCCTGTTCACGCAGCTGACGGGCTCGTTCTTCCAGTTCTGCCAATTCCTGCTGGTGCTTCAGTTCGGCCTCACGGCGTGCGTGCAGTGCGGCTTCCTGGGCCTGGGCAGCCTGGAGTTCCTCAGCTTCCCGTTGTTCACGCTTGAAGAGGTTTTCCAGTTCTGTCTTGTCGTGAACCAGAAGGTCGCAGAAGCCTTCGCCCATGTCGCGACCCACGATGTGGTGGGCTTGCAACTCGGCAAGGACCTGCTGTGCCGTGCCTTCGGAGAAACCGAAGGCCTCCTGCAAGTACTCCACAGAAACCTCTTCCCACTGGATGACCGATTCGGCGATTTCCCTGAAGGTGATTCGATTTGGATTTGCTGGAGTTACCGTAGGTAAATCCACTTCATCCTCGTCATCTTCGTAGTCTTCGTCAAGATCTTCTATGGGTGGCGTTTCTGGCGTAAGGGTCCCTTGGGAAGCCTGACGCTGGGCTTCCTCGAATTGTCGAATCAGATCCTGCAGGCTGCCGGCTTTGCTTGGGGAACTCTGCTGGGGATTGCGCTGTTCCTGAACATCGCGCGGTTCCTTGGGTGGGACGTTCCGGTTTTCCTTTTTATTGGCAAGAACCTTCTTGATGACCACATCAAGAACGTAGATGGCAATAAGTATTACTAAACCTTCCATAGGGATAAACCTTTGGGTGGTTACTTAGCTTCCGGAGCGGAACCGATTTCCTTACGCATCTGGGTATCGGCTTCGATGTTCTTCATGTTGTAGTAGTCCATGACGCCAAGCTTACCGTCGCGAAGGGCGGTTGCCATAGCCATGGGAATCTGGGCTTCAGCTTCCACCAGCTTAGCCTTCATTTCCATGACCTTGGCCTTCATTTCCTGTTCAGCAGCGAATGCCATGGCGCGGCGTTCTTCTGCCTTGGCCTGTGCAATCTTCTTATCAGCTTCCGCACGGTCGGTTTCCAGGATGGCGCCGATGTTCTGGCCAACGTCCACATCGGCAATATCGATGGAAAGAATTTCGAATGCAGTACCTGCGTCCAGGCCGGATGCCAGCACCTTCTTGGAAATCATGTTGGGATTTTCGAGAACTTCCTTATGGCTCTGTGCGGAACCGATGGAGGAAACGATGCCTTCGCCAACACGGGCGATAACGGTTTCTTCGCCTGCGCCACCCACCAGCTTCTGGATGCTGGCGCGTACGGTAATACGGGTCACGGCGTGGAGCTGAATACCATCCAGAGCCACTGCGGAAACCTTCGGGGTTGTAATGACCTTGGGGTTCACGGACATCTGCACGGCTTCCAGAACGTTACGACCGGCCAGGTCGATGGCTGCTGCTTCCTTGAAGTCCAGCTTGATGTTTGCCTTGTTGGCGGCAATCAAAGCCTGGATCACGCGGAGAACGTTACCGCGGGAAAGGTAATGGGCTTCCAGGAGGTTGGTGTCCACCGGGAGGCCTGCCTTGCAGCTGAGGATTCGTGCTTCCACGATGACCTGGGGCGGAACCTTACGGAGGCGCATACCGATGAGCTGGAAGATGCTCACGTTTGCCTTGGAGAACAATGCCTGGAGCCAGAGGCTGAAGAACTTGCCTACGAAGGCGAGAAGGACGATGACGACGATGGCGGCAATGATAATGCCTACTGTTACGAGTGTATCCATTTGAACCTCTTGGTTGTTTTAAAAATTCTGAACTGTGTTAAACCGAGTCGCTAGACTGCGGAAACGAAAATGTGACCTTCCTGGACTGCGTCCACCTTGATGGATTGACCTGCTTCAATGATTTCGCCGCGGGTCTGTACATCCAGTAATTTGACGGTACCGTCTGCGGCAGTGAAAGAAGCCTGTCCAACAGGGCGGAGGAACGTCTTTGCAACGCCAATGGTACCTACGGAAATTTCCTGGATGGATTCCGTGGGGGAGGAGGCGGTTTCAAGGTCGGTTTTCAGCATGGGCGTCCATCCTTCGGGCAGAAGGGGGATCAAGTACTTGGTAGCCGCAATGGGGAATACCAGCGCGATGACCGCACAGCACATCATGTAGAATAGACCGAACAGCCAGGGAAGTGTGTCAAATGTTTCTTCGGCTGCCTCAGGAACATATTCAGGGATGTTGCCCGGATCGTAGCTGGTGGCAAGTGCAATAATCATACAGATGATGCCGCCGACGCCAAAAAGGAAGGTACCTGGCATCACGAATATTTCCACCAGGAAGAGGATGACGCCTGCAATCAGGAGGATTGCTGGAAGCATGCCGTCCAGCTGGGGGGCGAACTGGGCCAGGAAAACAATGCCGATGAGGATAATGCCTGCAATGCCAAAGAAGCCAAAACCGGGAGTCTTGAATTCGATGTAGAGGGCTCCGAAACCAAGAATGAGAAGGAGTCCGCTAATGGCTGCGATGGCGCTGGCAAATTGTTCGCCGGCGGTTGTTTCAATTTCATTTTTGCGGTCAATGGAAAGTGCCGTTTCAAATTCGTCTCGGTTAGCGAAAGTTCCCTGGGAGAAACCCAGTTCCATAGCTTCCTTGTCCGTCATGGTCAGGAGTTCGCCTTCCTTTACCAGAATCTTGGGGGCGCCCCAGAATTTGGTTTCGGCTTCACTCATGACTGCATATTTGGCGGCTTCAATGACCATGGTGGTGTCGCGGGCGGTTTTCTTGCCTGCGTCCAGCTTGGCGGTCAGTTCAAGAATTTCCAGCTCGGGGGTGACGAATGCGGTGGTCAGCAATTCCGGGTAGCCGTTTTTCTGAGCCAGATTGCGGAATTTGGCGCGAAGGGGAGACTGAACTTTTTCGCCAATAATCTGAGGTGCTCCACCGGCGCTTTGCAGGATGGGAGCGCAGTCACCGATGGTGGTGGATTCCATCATATAAAGCTTATTGCAGGCAAGGGCGATAAGGCTTCCTGCGCTAATGGCTTTCTTCTTCACGAAGGCGATGGTCTGGGGTCCGCGAACAGCCATGATGGTGTCCACGATGTCAAAGGCTGCATCCAGGCGACCGCCGAAGGTGTTAATCTCGAAAATGATGTAGTCCGGATTTTCCTTCATGGCGTCGCCGATGGCACGAGCGCAGAAATCGTACATGGAGGGTTCTACGTCACCTTCCAGCTTAATCCAGACAGCTTGTTTTTTTGCGGATTCCGTAATGGCGGAGTCTGTAACAGGACCGTTGGGTGTTTCTGATGCGATAATTGCTTTTTCTACAGTTGCTTGAACGTTGTTTGAATCTGCAAAAGAGAATGCGGCAAAGATTGCCAAAAATGCGAGAATTTTAGATAAAAACTTCATACCATCAATGTATAAAGTTTTCGTGTCAAAAGAGTGTCAAAGTGCGGGATTTCTGATAGAAAGTCTCTATTTTATTTTGAACGGTCGTTTTGGCCTTCTGCAGACCCGTTTTCACCCCATCTCCATGGCCTTGGCCCGGTCTCTCACCTGCGCCTTGAACAACGCCTTGCTAGGCTCGCTTAAGTAACTTTGGTCGATCATGGCGTCCATTTCCCCTAAAAGGCTGCAGGTTTCTGCAATAAAACGCTGGGCTCGGATTTCCTTGATGCCGATGCGGCGGGCCAGTTCCATAAAGTCCGGCTTGCCGTAGAACCCGTTTGCCTTGAAAAAATCCGTTTCAAAGTCTGCGCGGGAATCGTCGGCTGGTGCGTTTTCGCTGAAAAGTTCCAATGCGGTTCGGCCAAGTTCTTGAACGTGCAGGGATGTATTCAGCAAATCGTAGGCAGGGGCTAGCTTGTAAACCCCGTCTGCATTTGGGGAGTAGACAGAAAAGTTCTTGACGTGAGCGTCACCGTTACAAACAAGGTAGTTGAACAGAATCAACTTGAAGTATTTTTCAACGTCGGTGGGGTAAGTGCTTACATATTGCTTCATCAGGTCGGCGATCTGCTGGTAGCTGAAGTCGTACTTGTAGTTGGAACCTTTTTCGCCTGGGGTGAGGCCAGCCACCTGGGCAAAGTCTTCCTGGCAGATCCTGTTGCCGTCGGGCAGAACATCGAATCGCTTGGTAATGTAGGCCGGTGTTCCGTCTTTAAGATAAACTAGCGCATTGTCTGCCGCTTCGATTTTGAAAATCTGTCTGGCCATTTGCATGGTCAGGTGCTCGTTGGCGGGCATATCCTTTGTGTTGTCGAACAGCCCTTCTACCGCAGGCTTTAAGATGAAGGTGCCGCCATTTTCAGTAGGTTCTAGTCGCCCGTCGTTTACTATTAGCGAAAACTTGGGCTGTGCGCCAGAAATGGAAATCCGACGGATGGAACCGTTGTTGGACTTGATTTCGGGTAAGGAAAAATCAAGTGTGGCGCCAAACTTTTTTAGACAGAACAAACGCTTGGCACAGGCGGGGCAAAAATCTCGAGGGGTCTCCTTGAGGCAACTATGGCAGCGGTTCTGCATGGTGGGGGAGGTGGCGCCTGTCATACGTCCTCCATCACGGTGATGGCGCCGATGGTTTCACTTCCCGCAAGTTTCAGCAACAGCCTGTAGGAATCCTTGGGGTCGATTTTCAGACTCATGCAGTAAAGTCTGCGATTTTCGCCCTCGGGCAGCAAACCTTCAAAAAACGGAAACAGCTCCTTGGACTTGTAGGGCTCCTGGCGCTTGGGCAATGTCAGTGCAATGGCGGGGCGCCTGGACGCAAGGTAGATTTCGTCGTAGGTGAAAATGAATTCGCCCTTAGCCTTGGTCAAGGTTCCTGCCAAAGCTCCGTTGTAGAAAACCGATGCTTGCCTAGCCATTGACGACTCTCTCGGTTAAAGACAGCTTTAGCCCTAGTTGATTAGAAAGTTTGCAAAGGACCTCGATGGATGGGTTGGCATTACCGTTTTCGATGGCGTTGATGGTTCGTAGTGAAACGCCGGACATTTCCGAAAGATCCTTTTGGCTTAACCCAAGGGCTTCCCGTCGCTTTTGCAAAATCTCAAAAAATTCATCCATAATGTGCAATATATTGCTTAATTCGGATTCAAAATACAAAAGTGCACGGGTTTTGTCAATAAATGCGCAGTATATTGCGTAATCTGTTTGTGTTTTTCGCAATTTTCGTGACAATTTTCACTAAATGAACCAAAAATTGGCGAAATTCTGCAAAATACTTGACTTTGTGTGTTTTTTTTTTGGTTACGTTTGTGGTGTGGGCGAATTTTATCGAAACGAAGGAGAAATAAAGTGAAAATATTAAGGATGTTTGGAGGCATTGCTGTAGCATCTATGCTAGCCTTTGGACTTGCAGCCTGCGGTGATGGTAACCCCAGCGGGTCAAATGGTGATGGTAGCGGCAGCTCTGTTGTCACGTCTCCTTCTATAAAAGTTGAAAAAGGAACTGTCAAAGATTCCCGTGACGGTAAGGTTTACAAGACCATAAAAATCGGCACCCAGACCTGGATGGCGGAAAACCTGAACTACGCATACACTGGCGTGAAGTACAATTACGGCAGTTACACTTCCGATTCCACCAGCTGGTGCTACGAAAACAAGGCTTCCAACTGCGACAAGTTCGGTCGCCTTTATACCTGGAGTGCAGTGATGGATAGTGTTGCCAAGTTCTATGTAAATGCAAGAACCATGTGTGGCTATGGCAAGACCTGTACCCCCAATAGCCCCCACCGCGGCATTTGCCCAGAAGGCTGGCATGTGCCCACGAACGAGGAGTACAGCACTCTGTACACCTACATCGGTGGTTCCAGCACCGCTGGTCCGTTGTTGAAATCCACCAGCGGCTGGGCTGGTAGCGGCAACGGTTCCGACAAGTATGGCTTCTCGGTGCTCCCCGCCGGTCGCAGGCTCGACAGTGGCCTTTTCGGCGGTGAGCGCAGCTACGCCGGCTTGTGGTCTGCCACTGAGGACCTTAGCTACTACGCGTGGTGCCAGTACTTCCACTACCACCACGATCTCGACGGCGCAAACCAGTACGGCAGCAACAAGTACATCGGTCAAAGTTTGCGTTGTCTCAAGGATTAAAGCGATGGCGCCCTCGTTCTAACCAGGTCCATTCCTTTTTAATCTCATTCGCCCCAGGGATTTTTCAACCCCCGGGGCGTTTTTGTAGGCTTATGTCTTACAAGCTTGCCAGAACCTGCAGCAAACGCTTCTTGGCGGGGCCTTCGGGCAGGGGCAGGAACAGCTCCTTGGCGAAGGATTTCATCAGCATCTTCTTGGCGGTTTCAGCGGGAATACCGCGGCTCTCTAAGTAGAACATCTGATCGGCATCTAGTTCGCCGCAGGTGTTGCCGTGAGTACATTCCACGTCGTCGTGATAGATCTTTAGCACCGGCTTCACAGAGACGCTGGATTCGTCACCCAGGAGGATGGAATTTACCAGCTGGCTGGAGTTCACCTGGCTGCAGCCTTCGCCGACGATAACGCTTCCGTCGTAGCTTACGTAGGAATTTTCGTCCAGCAGGTTGCGGGCGAACTGGGAGCTTACGGTGTTGGGTGCGTTATGACGGATGGTCAGGCGTTGGTGCTTGCTGGCGTTTCCCTTTAGCACAGACAAGGAGCGGTAATCGAAGTTGGCGCCTTCGCCGTTCAAGTCCACGTCAATGCTAATGCGGCCAATGCCTGCGTCCTGCAAAATGTTGGAAAAGTGAACAGTGGAATTGGCTGCCTGCTTGATTACGAAATGTCTGAAAACCAGAGGCAGTTCGTTGGCGGGATTGGCAAAGAAGATTTCCAGTTCGGCGCCTTCTTCAACATCAATGTCGAAGCGCTCGGCGGCAATTTCGTGAGCCACCTTGTTGTCTAGAATTTCGAGGGAAACCTTGGCGTTCTTGCCTACGTTAAAGACGCTGTGGCCGAAATCATCTCGGCTCTTGATGAGTCCCATCTCGGTTTCGCCATCGGCAAAATCCTTCTTCATGGTCGGGGCGGATTTTGCAATGGGAAGAAGGGCGGCAACGTCCATTTCGTTTTCAAAAGTACTGGCGGAACCTTCCTGGCTGTCTAAAAGATTCGGAATCTTATTGACCGGGAAAAAACTCCACAGCTCGTTATTGCGCTTGGGCATGCCAAGGGCATTGATGCGTGCCTGGGCGGCCTGTGCTAATTCAGAATTCATGTAGCTCATGACTGCCTCAATTACTTTTCTTCGATCCAGTCGTAACCCTGTTCTTCCAGCTTCAAGGCCAGTTCCGGACCACCGCTCAGGATGATCTTGCCGTGACGAAGCACATGAACGTAGGTGGGCTTGATGTAGTCCAGCAAACGCTGGTAGTGGGTCACCAGAATCACTGCCTTTTCGGGGCTCATGATGTGGTTGATGCCGTTTGCCACAATGCGGAGTGCGTCAATGTCCAAGCCGGAGTCGGTTTCATCCAGGAAGGAAACCTTGGGATCGAGAATAGCCATCTGGAGGATTTCGTTACGCTTCTTTTCGCCGCCGGAGTAACCTTCGTTGACGCCGCGGTCGCGGTAACGGTTGTCCATTTCCAGAAGTTGCATCTTTTCTTCGCAAAGGTTCTTGAAGTCGGCGTCGCTCATTTCCGGGAGGCCCAGGAAGTTGCGCTTGGAGTTCAGTGCCATCTTCAAGAATTCCACGTTGTTCACGCCGGGAATTTCGGTGGGGTACTGAGTGCTGATGAACAGGCCGGAGTTGGCGCGTTCACAGATTTCCATGTCAAGCAGGTTCTTGCCGTCAAGTTCTACAACGCCGTCGTTTACGGTGTAAGCCGGGTGGCCTGCGATCACCTTGGAAAGGGTGCTCTTGCCGCTCCCGTTGGGACCCATGATGGCGTGGACTTCACCGGGCTTTACTTCCAGGTTGATTCCCTTAAGGATTTGGGTGCCGTCTTCAATACTTGCTTTAAGATTCTTGATGCTTAACATGTTTTCCTCGTTTTTAAAACTTATTCCCTAGAATCCCATATCATCGTCGTTGTTGAACTCATCGGCGTTGTAGGAGTATTCTTCTTCGTCGGGCGGTTCTTCGCCAAATTCTTCTGGCGGCTCTTCGCTTAATCCCTCGGGTGGTTCTTCAGGAGGCGGGGCGGAATCGAATTCCGGAGGAGGCCCGAATTCCTGAGGCTGACTGATTTCCTGTGGGGAATCAAAATTGCGTTGAGGTTCCGTTGCAAGCGGTGATTCCGCTTGGAATCCTTGAGAATCTGGCAAGGCTGCCTGGAATTGAATGAGCTGGGCCTTGCTTCGAACAACCTGGTCGGCAAATGCGTCGATTTGAATTTTTTCGGCATTGAGCAGATTGTTGATGGTCTGCATTCCCTGGGTGAACTTTGTCATCTTCATGCGTGCGTTCACACGTTCCATGGTGTCCAGGGGGAGTTCTTTTTTCTGGCGGTCGCAAAGCTTTGTGGAAAGAACCGTCAGCGTCTGGTAGAACTCGTAAATTTCCTGAGGGGGCTTCCACTGTTCATCGGGAAGACCTTCAATAAAACTCTGCATTTCCTTGGAAACGCTTTCGTAAAGTACCTGAGGGTTGTGGGTCCCTGTTTCAGCGTAGAGAGCCACGACGGTATTGACGAATTCGTCTACGATGGGGGATTCGAACATCTGGATGCCGCTGGCAGCCCAGTCCATGTCGAAGTATTCCAGCGCACGTTCCATCAGGGACGGGTTTCGCAGCAGCAGGTTGGCAAAGCGAATCTCGATAGGCGGGATGGCGTGCCACTGGATGGCCGCTTCCTGCACTTGCGGGACTGCTGCCTGCTGAAGGCGCTTTTCCTGCTTGATGGGGCGAACTTGGGCTAGAGACCGGTCCGTGTTGAATCGTTCAGAAATCAACTTCAGATACTGATTCTGGAGTTCGCGATCCGCAATGCTTTTAACCAGGGACTTTGCGTAACTGACGAAGCTGGCCCTTTCTTCGGGACTGCGCAGGTCCTTGCGGCTTGCCAGATAGTTCAGCCAGTCGTCCGCTGTGGTCAGGGCGTTCCTAAATGCTTCGGGTCCCTGTTCGTTTACGAAGTTATCAGGGTCGATTTTCGTTCCATCCGGACGGGAAAGCGCGAAAACTCGAGGGGCGATTCCCTTGGGTAAGACGATTTCCAGACTGCGCATGGTTGCCTTCTGTCCGGCGGCGTCACCGTCGAATACCAGGTAGGCGGTCTTTGCATAGCGGGCGAGAATGCTAGCGTGGGTTTCCGTCAGGGCGGTGCCGGATGCTGCCACCACGTTGGTGACGCCACCCTGAAAGAGGCTAATCATATCGAAGTAGCCTTCCACAATAATGACCGCATTCTCCTTTGCAATGCTTTGGCGGCTGTGATGAAGCCCGAACAGAATATCGCTCTTGTGATAGAGGGCGGATTCCGGACTGTTCATGTACTTTGCAGGCTTAAAATTGGGGTCCTTGTTTTCGCTCAGGTCGCGACCGCCGAAGGCCACAATCATGCCGGAAATGTTCTGGATAGCGATCATCAGACGGTCACGGAACTTGTCGGAAATGCCTCCGTGTTCCTTTTCTACCGCAAGGCCTGCCTTCACGCAGTCTGCTGGAGAAAAACCGTTCTTGACGGCAAAGCTAATAAAGCCTTCTCTACCATCAGGAGCATAGCCGATGTGAAATCTCTGACGAGTTTCCGCCGTGATATGGCGGCTGTTCAGATAGGCCATTGCCTTTTCGCTCATGGTGAGCTGCTGCTCGAACCACTGACAGGCCAATTCGTTGAGCTTACGGACCTGTTCACGTTCCTCGATGGCTTCCGCATTTTCTGGAGCGCCAAGTTGAGGTAACGTAAAGTGGGAAAAATTTGCCACCCATTCCACGGCTCCCTTGAAGTCCATCTTTTCGTGCTCCTGCACGAATTTGAAAACGTCACCGGCAGCTCCGCAGGCAAAACACTTGTAGATACCCAGTGAGGGGTTTACGTTCATGGAGGGGGAGCGGTCATCGTGGAAAGGGCATACTCCAAGATAACGCCCGTTTCCGGAGCGTTTCAACGGCAGGAAACTCTCAATGACGGCGGCGATGTCCGTCTGAGATTTTAGCTGCTGAATGATTTCATTGGAATAAAAAGCCACGGGCCAAAGATAGCAAAAGTCGAGTGCCGCGACTTGCTCAGTGACATCTCGCGAGGCTTAAACGACGGCCTTGCTTTGCCACTTTCCGCTGCGCCACCTATAGTAATTTGCTATAGAACGGTAGAACTCATCGGCTGCCATGCCCAGCCAGAGACCGGGGAGACCAAGATCCAATACGAACGCCAGGAAAAGTGCGGTGCCCACGCCTAAAGTCCACATCATTCCGCTGCCCACGAAGGCGGGGAACTTGGAGTCTCCGGAAGCGCGTAGGGATGTGGTAATAACAAAATTTACGGCCTTGAAGGGCTGCACGGCAACATCGCACCAAAGGCACATCTGGCCTAAAGCGATAACATCTGGATTGTCCGTAAAGACACCTATCAGATGGGTTCCGCAAAGAGCCATAATGATGGATAGGACAAGTCCGCTAATGCAACTGATGAGAATTGTTTGATGGACGCGCTGGTCGGCAGTCTTGTATTCCTTGGCGCCAACCAAGTGGGCGACGAGAATCTGGTTTCCGTTGCCTAAGCCGATGCCCAAAATTACAGACAAAGCAGCGAAGTTTCCTGCGAAGACGCGTGCAGTCATGGCCAGGGTTCCCAGATGGGCCACCATGGCGGTAATGAACACGTTGAACAGCTGGAAACTGATGGGTTCCGCTGCCGCAGGAAGACCAATGCGAACCCAGTCGGGGAGGATGATCTTGGATCGCTTCAAGTCGCGACGGTGAGTCTTATGCTGGATCTTGTAGCGCAGAACGCACCAGAGGATCCCAGAAGAAATCAGCCAGGAAAGTGCGGTGGCAAGGCCCACGCCCTTGGCTCCCATCTTGGGCAAGCCGAACAGGCCTTCCAGGAAGATGTAGTTCATGGCGGCGTTACTTGCGATGGTGATGATGTTTCCGATAAGGTTCCAGACCGTCAAACCATGGGTCGCCACAAAGGCGGTAAGGGAAGACTGCAAAGCCCTGAAGGCAAAGCCGAATGCCACCACGGACATGAACTGTTCCGCGTAAATGACGGGATTGCCGGTAAGCCCCATCCAGTGGGGAATGAGGCCTGACAGGGGGACTACGGCGGCGGTCATCAGGAAACCCACCAGCAGGCTTCCGCAGAGGACCATAGTCTTGGTGGAACGGGCGTGGCTATTCTGTTCTGCCCCCATATACTGGGAGGCGATGCTTGCTCCAGCCTGGGAGAATGCGTTGATGGCAGTGAATAAGGCTGCAAGGACAGGCATCAGTGCGCCGACGCCTGCGGCAGCTTCTTCGGATGTACGGGAAAGGAACCAGCTATCCATCATGGGCTGGATCATGTTCACTGCGAAAGTGAATATGAGGGGCCATGAAAGGCTGAGAAGAGAACGGTCTTTGACCTGCTTAGTAGCCATGGCCCAATGGTAGCAATTGCTAGGGGTGCCTGGCTTCTTTTTTATTTCTGTTTTGTTTGCGCCTGTATACGGGAGATAATCTGGTCTACATCGGTAAAGGCGCAGGCCGGAAGGCTAATGGCCATCTGGGTTGCCTTCTTGGCGTTAGGGGTAGCGCTCGGTTCCAGGCCAGCGAAGCAGGGCTGGTTCTGCAACGTTTCCGGATAGTGTATACAGAAGGGAATTTCTGCCTGCTTTAGAATCTGGATAAAGGCGTTCCGATTTGAGGCGAGCAAGGTGTACTGGGCGTAAGTGCTGAAATTTCCCGAGTCCAGAGTCTGGGGAAAGACCTGCAGGTCAGATCCGCTCGTATTGTTCCATACATCCAGGAAAAAACGGTCATACTTTAGGGCGTTTGCCTCACGAACTTTCAGTTCGTCGTCCAGATGTTTCAGCTTTACCCGCAGGATGGCCGCCTGGACCGCATCCAGTCGGCTGTTTACGCCAAGAATCTGATGGTCGTAATGTCCGGGACTGCCGTGATTGGCGATCATCCGGATTTTTTCTTCCAGCCTGGGGTCTTCCGTAAAGAGGGCGCCTCCATCCCCGTAGCAGCCCAGGGGCTTGGTAGGGTAGAAGCTGGTAATGGAAATGTCCCCGAAGGTACAGGCTTTACGGACTTGTCCGTCGATGACTCGGGTGGCGCCAAATGCCTGCGCTGCGTCCTCGATAATCCATAAACCGTTTTTTTCCGCAATTTCACGAAGTTTTTCGAAGGGAGCGCACTGTCCGAAAAGGTCTACTGCAATGATCCCGCGGGTCTTTTCGTTTACTAGCGCCTGGACGCTTGCAGTGTCGATTTGAAGCGTTTTTAGGTCAATATCCGCAAATTTTGGGATTCCGCCTAGAAAAGAGACGCTTTCCGCCGGGGCAATAAAGGTAAAGTCCGGTACGATCACCTGGTCTCCGGGCTTTAAATCCATTGCCATGAGGGTGATTGTCAGTGCGTCAGTGCCACTTCCGCAGGAAATGGCGGACCGTCCTACGAAGTCCGACAGCTCTTTTTCTAGATTTTTAACCTGAGGACCGCCGATGAAGCATCCGCTATCCAGCACTTCTTTCTCGGCTTTTTCGAGCTCTTGCCTATAGGCATCTCGTTGTCCTACAAGATTTACGAAGGGAATCATGACCCAAAAAGTAGAAATTTTTTGGTACCCCTTGAAATCTTTCAAATATTTACTAACTTTGAGCCAACATTTTTAAGTAGGTTTTCACCCGGAGATATTAAGGTGCCTCAACACAAGTCTTGCAAAAAGCGTTTGATTCAGGCCGAAAAGGCCAATGCTCAGAACCGTTCCGCACGTTCTGCAATCCGTACTAGCCTCAAGGCTATCCGTTCCGCTACTACTAAGGAAGAAGCTCTGAAGGAACTTCCCAACCTCTTTAGCCAGCTGGACAAGGCTGCTGCAAAGCATCGTGCAGGTTTCTGCGCTAACCGTGCAGCAAACTACAAGGCTAAGGCCGCTAAGGTCGTTAATAGCCTCGCTTAATTATCTAAGCAAAGCCTAAAAAGCTAAACTGCGCTTTTTCTCGAAAACCAGTGCGATGTCCTCGCACTGGTTTTCGGTCGTCTGTGTTTTGTATGGAAAAATGGAATTTGTCTGGAAAAAACGGAAAATTTTCATTTTTATTACGATTTAGACCAAAAAGCCGTATATATTGGAGAATGGACTGGAATTTTTTTTATAGATTTGCGCTAGTATTGTTAGGGATTAGTAATGTCTTCAATTAATTTTGCTACACGAGAAATTAGCTGTAAAGTAGTTTACTATGGACCGGGCTTGAGTGGTAAGACCACGAACCTGCAGGTGATCCATCAGAAGATGCCTCAGGACAAGCGCACGGACATGGTGTCTCTGGCTACAGAAGGCGACCGTACTTTGTTCTTTGACTTCTTGCCGCTGAATCTGGGCGACATCAAGGGTTTCAAGACCCGCTTCCAGCTCTACACAGTTCCTGGTCAGGTCTATTATAATAGTACTCGTAAGCTTGTGCTTCGCGGTGTGGACGGCATTGTGTTTGTGGCCGACTCCCAGCGCTCCCGTCAGGCAGAAAACCTGGAAAGCTTGCAGAACCTCCGCCAGAACCTGCAGGACTACGGCATGGATCTGGACGATATGCCTTTCGTGCTTCAGTACAACAAGCGCGACATGGACAACGTTTTTACCCTGGACGAACTGAACGCCGAACTTAATCCCCGCGGCATTCCTTTCTTCCCGGCAACCGCCCATAACGGTAAGGGCGTGGTGACCACCCTGAAGACAATCGCAATGCTGGTCATCGAAAAGTTCAACGTGAAACAGGGCTTCCTCCATCAGGCAGCCGCTAATGTCAACAATACTGGCGTCCACGACGTATCCCTGACTAAGGACGGCGTTTCCGTGAAGGATCCGGCTCCTGCAGCTGCTCCTCAGAGTGCTGCTCCGTCTCCGTTCCGCATGCCGTCTTTCGCTGCAAAGCCGGGTGCCGCAGCTCCTGCTCAGCCCCAGTCCGCCGGTGCAGGTCTTTTCCAGAAGGGAGCGACATCTTCCCCCTTCGGTCGTCCCAAGGCTGCTACCGCAATTCCGCCTCGCATGCCTACTTTTGGACGAGACGTGGCCAAGCCCACTAACGAAGTTGCAGACGACGAAATCGAATTGCGTCCGTATGTACCTAAGAAGAAATAACCGCTAAGGAGGCTGCATCGTGAGTGATTTTACCATTTATACAGATGATGCGGACAAGGTCCGCCGCCTGATGTCTGCTTACCAGGCAAGTGTTAAAGCCGAATATATCGTGCTTTGCCATCGTGACGGTTCTATCATTGCAGAAGTTGGCTCCCTCGGCCTGGATGCTACTCCGCTTGCAGTGTTGAGCACTGCATCCTTTGACTCCGCCCGTCAGGTGGGTCTCATGCTGGGTGGCGAAAACTTCAACTCCGTTTCTTATGCGGGCGACAATCGTTCCATCTACATCGCTCCGGTAGACCAGGCCCTGCTGTTGGTCCAGATTTTCCCGGGCAATAGATTGCCGAACCGCATCGACGACTTCAACCGCCTGTTGGTTGAAAAGCTCGTGGATGCCGTACCTGCATTTACCCAGAATACCAGTCGCTTAGTCCGATAGGCGCTTCGTGACAAAGGTTCAACCGCTTCGAAATTTGCGGAAGACGACAATCCTTGTGATTGCCGTCTTTTTAGGTTTCTTTATCCATCGCATTGTGGTGCTCTGCATGGATGATTCTACCATTCAGGATTCCGCAGATTCGGAGTTGATCGTTGCACAGGGGGTGGTCTGCAGCCACATTGTGAATGGCAGCCCCTTTGGCGTGGACAGCGTCTTTGACGTGGATTCCCGCGTGTTTTTCTATACAACCGTGGCCGTTGCAACCCTTGCGGACGAGGATACCTTGATCCATATATGGTTTAACGGTGCCGATACTGTCCAGAAAATTCCCTGCCACCTTTCCGGCGAAACTTGCTTCACCTCTATTGACCCGAAACTGATGAAGGAAGGTGAATGGAGTGTAGACTTTGTGGCTGATCGCAAGCTCCTTGCAACTAGGCAGTTTAAAGTAACGCCTTCCTTGAGGTAGGCTCATGAAACTTGCAGCGGTCCTCGGGGGGCTTCTTGCGCTTACGGCCTCTGCAAGAAATATTCAGTCCATACCGGTATGGGATCCTTCTGTTTTAGACAGCAAGGAGTCTACGCCCGTAATAGAGGATACGTCCAGAAGGACGGACTCCCTTGAAACTCATGGCTACAAGACCATGGAAATTACGGTGGGCGATGGCGGTACCCAGGTGGATCAGGAACTGCGATTGTCCATTACGGGACGCTTGACCGATAGCGTCTATATAGACGCTCTTTTATCCGACGTGGGACGTAAGGCGGGGGACCAGACAACCTCGACCTTACGTGAAGTAGACCAGATCTATTTCCGTGTGGAAGCTCCCTTTGGATTTTTACATCTAGGGGATTTGACCTGGAAGGATGAATCCCTTAGTTTGTACTCACTGGAACGCAGTTCCCTAGGTGCCATGGCGGGAGTGCGAGGAAACCTCCTGGGTGGAAAAGGTGAAGCCAGCGGTGTTTTCGGTACTGACGAGGTGGAACATTTTACCAAGGTGTTTAACGGCGTCAGCGGCCAACGTGAAGGCTATTCCATGGATGGCTCTGGCAGTTATATCCAGGTGGTACCGCAGTCCGAAACCGTGTGGCTCAATGGACGCAAACTGTCCCGGGAAAAAGACTACCGGGTGAATTATGCGGGCGGCCTGCTGGACTTTACCGGCGGCTTCATGCTGACTGCAGAAGATGAAATCCGGATAGAGTTTGATGCCTACGAAGATGAAAACATCTACACGCTCTATGGCGCCCAGGGCCATTACCGTCATGAAAACTTGTGGCTGGATGTGTCCGGCTTCAGATTGGAAAATGATGTGGACCGCCTTCGTCGGGGGGTCTGGACGGATGAAGACTACAAGATGCTGAAATCCGACCGCGGGGATGAATTTGTCCGTGAAGATAGTCTGGGTGTACTTTCCCGCCCAAGAAGAACGGATCGCGGCGGCGCAAGAATCCGTACCCAGCTGGACCATCGTTTTTTTGCGGATGTGGAATTCGCCTTCAGCCGTGAAGATACCAATACGGTTTCCCATGAGGTGGATGGCCCCCAGGGACTAGCCTTGCGCTGGTTTGTAACTTCGGACTCCTCCAGCAATCTGAAAACGTTCCCCCTGGCTTTAGACGTAGGGGGGAGTCGAATTCAAAAAGGCTTCGACATCTCCAAATTCCAGGGTTCTTATTCGGGATGGAATTCCTATTACTTGCGGGACCAATGGGACTTGGATCTTAAGGATAGTTTCTCTCTGGCGGATGACCTGCTTTATGATGAACTTGGTTTCCGCTTCCGTCTTGGAACAAATCTGATGGGTTCTGCGGAATGGGGCTACCGTCGGGATGAAGATGAAAGCTGGAACTCTTCCAGGGCGGCTCTCGGATTGATTCATCGCAATTCACTTGCCGCAAGTAAGTTGTCCTTGATTCATGTGGCTAGCCAGCAGGAAAGTTCCAAGGAACGTTTCCAGGCATTGCTCAATGGAGAATTCCTTCAGGGCGTGTTTAGGCCGTTTGGTTCTATGGATGGCCGCTACACCATTATTGACGGTGAGGATAAAGTCGCCTATGGTAAAAGCTCTGGCGGTTTCGGGCTGTATTTCGAAAACGGCCTGGTGAAGGAATCCGTAGGCGGCCGCATGGCAAGGCGGAAGGGAGAATCCTATGGAAATCATTGGGAGGATTCCCTGCGGGCTGCCACCTGGCTTCAGGAAGCTTCCTATCATCATCGTTACGTCAACGTAACTCATTTGCTGCAGTTTGAACAGGTGGAGGAAAATCGTTCCGGCAAGGAAAATAACTGGGCGGGAAATCTGGATGCCCAGTTGGGAGATGAGGATGTAGGCCTTACGGGAAATGTTTCCTATAAGGTAGGCCTGACAGAAGAACAAGTCTATACGGCGGTGTATAAGGCGGTGGCGCCTGGTACCGGCGACGTTCGCTATGACAGCCTGACGGGTGCTTACATCGAAGGCGTGGATAACGGGGATTTTGTCTACGAAGGCATGGGACGTAACGATTCCATTGGGGCGGTGCTTTCTTCCGATGTATCTTTCGGCGTGGATTTGCGCTGGAATCCTGGACGTTTCCTTGGAATCGGGAACGGTATCTTGCGGGATATTACTCTTGGGGGAAGCTGGGAAGGGGAGGCTAACGATACGACGGGGAAGAAACTTTATTTCCCGCCTTTGACCAAGAGTCGTCTGGACCGCCTGACTTCGGGAAAGATTTTTGTGGAAGGCTTGGTGGAATGGGAACATCCTGCGGGAGCAAATCTTTCCTACAAGCCTAGCCTGGAACTGGACAAGAAGCTGTCTTCTATTTCCTATTACGAAACCATTCGCAGTCACTTGCTGGAAGGCGGTGTCACAATTGCGCTGGACCATTACGTAAGCGGATCTTTCCTGATACAGGATGAGGAACTGTCTGCCATGACGGCGTGGGACTGGCGTGTCTACGACGGTACTTTAAAATACAGAATGGATTTTTTCCAAAGTTTCTATGTTCAGCCGGCAGGCCGTTACCGTACGGGTTCCGGTGAGGATGAAATGAATCTGGAATTCAATGGAGAACTGTGGGAAGGTTCCTTGCGCTTGGGCTACAACCGTCAGAAAAAGGCGGATGCCTACGCACTTTTCTCTGTTATCCAGGCGGATAGTCACGGCGACATGGTTCCGTACCAGGTGATGGATGGATATAGTGATGGACGGACCTATCGACTGGAACTTTCCGCATCTGTGGACATTAATGATTTTATTTCCATGGGTGGTCGATACATCCTAAGATTTGGAAATTCCGAGGAGAACATTTTCCAGAAGTTGAGTATGGAGGCAAGAGCTAGTTTTTAATGAAAAATGTCTGGATGTATACGTTGTTGCTTGCGACTCTGGTCGTGACAGCCTTCGCTTCCGAAGGTTGCCGCATTGAACGCATTGTCTGGACGGGAGATCATTCGGATGCTGATGACGCCGCCATGAATATTGTGGTAGGTATGCCTTGCGATTCCTGGAAGTCTACGGCGGAAAAGCTTGTGTCCGAATATGAAAATCAGGGTTTTATTTCTGCGGTAGTTGATGGGATTGTGGATTCTGCGGGTGTATTGTCTGTGGAATTCCGTCGCGGTCCGGCGTTCGTCTGGGCGGGCAGTGAAAATCTGGACTCCTCGGGAACGATGCCCGAAGTGTTCCGCAAGCTGGCGGGATTAACGGCAGGCGACCTCGTGCGGCCTCTGGATTTGGAACGTGCGGAAAATCGCCTTGCCCGCTTGGGATATTTCGAGCAGACCGCCCCAGCAGTCATGTTCCGCGATCCCACCCGAAATAGAATTGTCCCTGCGTTCAGTATGCGTGGGGCGGCTGTATCCGAGGCGCAGGCCCTGCTGACTTATTCCAGCCAGGACAACGTGTGGGAAGGCTCCATCAACGTTTCGCTGTATAACATTCTGGGAACCGCCCGAGATCTGGAAATCGATGGCTTTACCTCCGAGGATTCCCGCCGTCTGGAAGGCTCCTACAAGGAACCTTGGATTTTGGGGACGGAATGGAACCTGGTTGCCCGCGGTTATTTTGACGAGGATTCTTCCACTCGGGAAGCCTATGGCGAAATCGGCATTACACGGGATATTGGCTTTGACTTTTCCATTGGAGTCTTTGTGGGTGTGGGGGATAACGAGAAAACGTCCTCCCTGGAAATTGCTTACGTCTCCCTGGACCGTTTCGCCTTGCCTCGCTCCGGAACTCGAATCAAGGCATCCGCGATCTGGAACATGGCACGTCCCGATTCCCTGGATCATTTCCTGCGTGTAAAAGCAGGTCTGACGAAATATGTTCCCGTATACAAGAACTGGATTGTCCGTGCTGGCGGTCAGGCAGGCGGCATCTTTGCTACCGACGCTTTATTGGACCGCTCGGATTATTTTGCGCTTGGGGGCATGAACGATTTCAAGGGGATGGACTATCGTTTCCTGCGGACTCGTGCCTACGGCTATTCTGAATTTGCACTCCTTTGGCAGGATGGTTACAACTTAAGTATCGAAGCTTTCTATCAGCCGGGCCTGTACCGCGAATTGCAGGATGATCATGGCTGGAAGGAAGAGCATGAATATGGCCTTGCCTTTACCCAGTACCGCAAGAACTGGAGTGTGAACCTTTATTACGCTTTGCGAAATGGCGAAAACTATATGGACGGAATTATCGGAATTGGCGTGAAGACGCTGTTCTAGTTTTTTACCTATTTTTTCACGAAAAATAAAAATCTTTAGCAAAAATCACGAAAAACACAAATCTTTTTGGCTTGTTTTCACGAATTTTAAAAATCATTTGTGAAATGAGGTTGATTCTTGGTCGTGGTGGTGAAAGTCAGTCATCTTCCATATGATTCAAGATGAATCATAAGAGGGGGCTAAGATTGCCTTAAAAATTGATTTTCTGTAAATAGCCTTAAATTTCTTGATTTTTAATCATATTCAAATACCTAAATTGTAAAATGGTCTGTTATTTGATGGAGTTGTCATGATTAAAAAGTTTTCTATTGCTTGCGCTGTTGCTTCAATAATTGTCGCCTGCGGAGATACAGAAAGTGGCACTGAAGCAACGGATGTTATCCCTGAAAATAATTCTTCGTCCTCAGTTGAAAATTTTGAATCCAGTTCCTCTGAAGACTCTTTCGAAAAACCGGTTTCTTCTAGCCAGAGTATTTTATCTAGTTCTGATTTCCCGTCAAGTTCCTCTAGTGAATTTTGGTCTTCTTCAGAATTCTTATCGTCTTCAGTACAGTATTCTTCTTCTGAACAAATTTCGTCATCATCAGATGATCAATCCGAATCATCCTCATCTGCGGACGAACAATCGATATCTTCGTCATCTGTAGAGCAACAGATTTCGTCATCAACGGAACAACCGACGTCGTCTTCCGTCGATGAACAGAACTTTTCGTCGTCCTCTGTTGAATCTTCTTCCTCTTCAGAGGAACAATCATCATCTAGTATTGCTCCCAAAATTTGCGGACCCGAACCCGCATCCTTGAATTTGGAAGAAGTCTTTGAAAATCAGAAAAAGGCTCTTTTCCCGGATACCTGCGAATACGTCATGAATATTCATGTTAATTCCGGAGGCTTGATCAGTATGGATTTAAGAACTAGCGTTCTTACTGCAGGTCCTACAAAGTCAGTAATGACGACTCGATCTAGTCTTACCAACACGCAAACAGTAAGGAACGATGGTCGTGTGAAAGTTACTGACATGAGAACAGGAAATCGCTTGCCTAGTTCCGATGCAGAAACAAATCTTGCTGACTTTACGCCGTTGATAGGAACTGCTGCGGACTATTCCGGTGCGGTTCTGGAGGATTCTTTGTGGAAACTGATTCCTATTGATGAAAAGACTCCTACGCTGTATTACTCCACCTGCGAAGAACGCGTCATGAAAATCTTTTATGTTTCGGGGGACTCTTCAACGACTAATACTTATACCTATACCGACGAGTTTGCCGGTATGTCTGGAGTCTTGAAAACGATGCACTTAGATCGGTCTGTTTATTTGAGAGACGCATCGTCTCGCGAACTTTTTAAATCCGATTCCATTAAGGTTCTTATCGATTTAGAGGTCCTGGTTGCAAAAAAACGTAGTGTTCTTCCGTCGGCACTATTTGATGTGACTAGGTGAATTCTAAAGCCTACACTTTTTTCGTCAGGGGGAACATCTGCAGGTTGATTCGGAAAACCTGGTTGATGTTCTTGGCGGCGGAAGTGATGGCTGTGATTCGGTCGCGGCAATCCTCTAGTTCGGCGGTTACTTTCTTGTAGGTTTCCTCGTCGCAGCCGCAGGTGATTCCTAGAAAGTGGCGTTCGTCCTTTGAAAACTTGCCGATGGCCTTTTCGGCGAGAGCTGCCATTTGACGCTGCATTTCGCGTATGGCGCGGGGGAGACTTTCCTTGGAACCGGTCACATTTGCATCGGTTTGCGTATAGCGTCCCTTATTATCCTTTTCCAGGAAGCCGGCTTTCACCAAAAATTGCAGAGTATTTTCAACATCCTCAGCGCAAATTTTTTCGTGGCAGGCATCTGCGATTTTCTTAGAACTTGCTCCAGGCATCAAGGGAACCAATTCGCGAAGGACTGGGTACTTCCAGGATTCGTAAAAAACGTAGGCATCGGCATCGATAATGCGGGCTTTTGACTTGCGTGCCTTTTTGCGCAATTCTAAAGTCAATGTTTTCCGATGAGCTTCATTAGTGGTGTTGTCGATGGCGACCATCAGCTCAAAGAATTCCTGTTCGCTGGCGGACAAATTCATTACGGCTGCAACGAATCCCGCCCTTTTCTTGCTTAGCTTGCTTTTTCCGTCGCAAACAAGCTTCAGGTAGTTGGGGGAGGCAAATCCTGCTAATCTGTTGAATTCACGCCAGGAGAAAGCGGAATGTTTCTTGCGTTCCTCAAAATAATCCCTGATGAAATCTCGATAGTCACTGTATCCAAAGATGGGTTTCATGTATTTGAATATAGTTTTTTGATTTGTCAATTCGGATTTTGAAAATGTGTAGTGAAATTGACTTTGGAATAAATTCTTGAAAAACGTTTTTCTATATGATTCACAATGAATCATATAGAAGGTGGAAAATGCCAGTGGGGTAAAGAAGGCGAAGAATGAGCGAGCTACAGCCGTGTTTAATGTACTCAAAAAGCCTAAATTTAGGGTATGAAGATTTTTTATTCACTGGTTTTAACGATAGCCTTGTTTTTTGTAGCGTTTGGCTGCTCCGAAAAGGAAACGGCGGGCAATGCCACGGAACCCAATACGATTGGCGAGATTGAATCGTCTAGTTCTGTGGCGGTGGTGCCGCAAAGTTCTTCAGAAGTTCATGAGATCATCTTCACCACAAAACCGTCTAGCGAAAATCTTCTCGGTAGAACAGTTGTGCGTGTTTATCAAGAAGAACAGGGTGCGCAAGGTACATGTACCGTGGGTGAAATCGTCTTTACTGCTGCGTTTAAAATTGTAGGCAGGGGCGTGCTTACTTATTCAAGTGCCCAGTCGGTTGCGTCTTACGACATGTGCAATTCCCTATGGAAGGATGTTTCTGAGGAATGCTTTGCTGACGATGCAATCTTGCTGGATGAAAATGAAAACTGCAGTGAAAAATCCTTTGATGTTTTGTGTCGCGTAGAACGGACTGGCGAACGTAATTTCGATCATGAACTTTCTGAATTTGAAAGACGCTTTGTTTCTGCTTGCGACAAGTTGGCTGGCGCGAATTCTGGGAAACCGACGTCTGGACATTTTGAATCCGCCGTACTTCCCAATACAGGATCTTCCGGCGCTTCCAGCGGATATGAACCGATGGAAAGTTCCTCCAGTGAGGAATTATTTTATGAAGAAAAGGAACCCTACAGTTCTTCTTCAAGATCATATTCTATGGAAGAAATTTACGCAGAGGAAAACTCCATGGCTCCGCAACAAATTCTTGAGTCGTATAAGCCTGATGTAAAGGTCGATTCCTTTGCTCGTCGAGATAATCGCGGAGTGCTTTGGTATGAAATTGACTTTACAGAAGAACGAACCATTGTTCATGAATACTATAGCGCGGATGGTTGGCGCTCGTGTGTTGTTTATGTGAACGAACCACAAATTGCTCTTGTTTATGATGTTACGGATGGATTTGATATAGTTACTTTCCAACAATATTTGTTCATGAAAGGACCGTCCGTAAATTCTGTGGAACGCCTTGTAATTTTCTCCCATCACCACGAATCAATTGATGAAGAATATGTCCCGAAATTTAGTAGTCAATGTGCAGAAAACGAGGGAGTATTGACAGAACATCTGCAGAGTGATGACATCAGATATTGGACCTGCGATAGAAACTTTGTGCCTTCTGTTTCTGCAAGGCGTTACTTGTACGAACGCGCGCTGGAACTGAAAAACTATTGTGTGGAATAAGAAGTTTTTTCGTGTCTAAACTCTAGATGGTCTTTAATTTATTGATTTGTTGTTAAAATACACCTACTAGGTTGTCGAAAGAATTTGAAAAATATATGTTTGTCATATATGGAATCTAATTTGATGCGTAAAATCCATATAATACGCTATGAATCATATAGAAAGAATTTTTTTTCCCGTTTTAACAAGGAATAGTTCAAGTATGAAAAAGATCGTTCTCCTAATTTGCCTTTGCTGCGCACTTGCCGCTGCAGAAGAAAATAAACATAAGTGGATTGTGGATGTGGGTGGTGGTTTTGCCTTTTGGTCCACGTTTACGGACTTTAGTCTAGGAATGAGAAACTTCGACAGCGAAGAAGTGCAGGATGAAATTGATGGTGGCACCAATTGCATTGTGGTGAACCTCGGTGCTCGTTACCAGCTCGTAAAAATGTTGGAACTTGGCTTTGCCACCGGCTACGAATATTACGCCTCCAAGGTGCACCCTTACCATAACGAGAAAGGCTATTTGAAATACGCCGACATCAAGGATAACCATATTGTTCACCTGGCTGTGGAATCGAAGGTGGACTGGGTTAGTTTTCTTGACCATGTGCAGATATACTCTCGTCTAGGTTTAGGCGGAGTCCTGGAAATTTCAAAGGTGGACGATTATGAGGTTGGCTTTGGACTGCCGAATTTCCAGTTCAGCCCCATTGGCATTGAATATGTAGGCACGGTGGGTTTTTACGCAGAAGCGGGTGTTGGTTACCGAGGTCTTTATTCGGGCGGCGTGAGCTTTAGATTCTGATAAATTTGAATTTCACAAAAGGATGGTTTCTTTGATGAATTATTCAAAATGGATGTTTGGATGCTTTGCTGCTTTAAGCTTTTCCATGCTTATAGCTTGTGGCGGCGATAAAATTTCATATATAACTGAACTAAATCAGACTGTTGGAAAGCTGGACGCTGGTGAAAAACTTGGCGTATGTTCTCCGGATATTTTTGGCGAAACCGTTTTTGTGACGGACTCGGCGGCGATCTTCTTTTGCAATGATCATAACTGGGTTCGCATGACTTTTGCCGATGAGAAGGATACGGTAGTCATCATGGATTCTGTCTATGTGTTTGAGGCTGATTCCGGTTGCTCTTTCAAAATTCTGGATGGCAAGGTCTATACCTTGGTTTGCGAGAGCGATACCTTGTGGTTCGATAAGAAAGATCCCGTAAGTTCTACAGATAAAGTGGAGTACGGAGTCTTCACGGATTCTCGTGACGGAGCCAAGTATAAGACGGTAGAAATTGGGACGAAAACCTGGATGAGCGAGAACTTGAATTTTGGGGATAGCGCCGCTGTTCCTGAACTGGTCGGTAAATCCTGGTGCTATAACGGTGATCTTGATAAATGCGCAGAATATGGCCGCCTATATACTTTTGATGCCGCAAAGAGTGCCTGCCCTGCAGGGTGGAGGCTTCCCTCGGAAGATGACTGGAATGAGCTTTTAGACAAAGTCCTTGGTGATGGTGGTTCGAAAGAATGGAAGGATGGTGTGCCTTACCTGATTTCTTCTACAGGATGGTCTGGTGTTGATGCTGCAGGTGACTTTGATTTCTCCGCTTATCCCGCAGGAACCAAAAAGTACAACAGTGATTCTTTCTATGGGCTGGGGGACGAAACGAACTTCTGGAATGAAGACGGTTCCTGCCTGATGATAAAAAGCAATTCCCTTATAATCGAATCCCATGTTAAGAATTATGGCTTCTCCGTAAGGTGCGTAAAAAACACATGATTAGAAATATCATCCGAAAACTAATGGCCTTTGTTACGGCGTTTTTTTGGACGGACAAGTCTAAGGTGTTTTCGGGTGTGTTGGCTTGCTTCTGGTCGGTGCAGCATATTGCCTGTGCCTATGGTACAGACGATGGCTTAGAATGTGACGATGATTGCCTTTACGATCCCGTAGTCGATACTGTTGCCACGTTGGGCGATTTACCACCTTGTGACTATATCGGAAAGGATGACGTTCCAACCTTTGTTGCAAGTGAAAATGCAGACTATTACTGCAGCGAGCATCAGTGGCTTTCATCAACAGAAATTCTTTGTGAAGAAAAACCGCCCATAAAGCCGTTTGAATACGAATTCTTCACTGATCCTCGGGATGGTTATGTTTATCGGTTGACAAGGATTGGTTCGCAGACATGGTTTGCCGAGAATCTCCGTTTCAAGACGGAAAAATCCATTGCTCCCGATGGTGAGCTGTTTAACGTAGTGGGTCGCTATTATACCTGGAAGGATGCTCAGACAGCCTGCCCCGAAGGATTTCACATTCCTACTTCTGAAGAATGGAAGGAAATGTGGTTATTTGTTACCGAGGATAATGGTTGTGAAAATGTAGGGGCCAGCTTGAAAACGGATAGCCTCTGGAGCGAATATCTTAAGCCCAGTACAAACATTGTTCAGGGGAACGAAGATGCGCTTGTTGGAACGAACCGCTACGGATTCAAAGCCGTTCCTGCTGGTAGTTATTTAGAAAAATCCGACGAACTTTATCTTCTAGGACAGTTAACCCGTTTTTGGTCAAATGATAACTACCGTGGTAAAATTGTGGCAGAATCCTGGGTTATGGATTTTTGGGGTGACAATTTCTTCGATGACGAGTCTGCAAATCCTAATTGGCGAATATCCGTCCGTTGTATAAAGGATTTTGAATGAGAAGAATATTATTAAACGATACTTTATGTATAAACTAATTCTTCTTTAGCTTGAATCAGGAAATTTTCTTCATCCAGTTCGTCGGGATGGTCCACATGGCTTACCAGTACGCAGTCAAAACGGGCGGGCAATTCCTTGAGGAAATCCATGTGCTGCTGGACTAGGTCCGGACGCATGACGGGCAGTCGGGTGTGTATGCGAAGTGTGGTAACGGAACTGTGGTCCCCGATGGCCTCGATAAGGCTCTCCAATTTGGCGGGAGCGAGTGTCAGGGGGTCGCCGCCGGAAAGGATTACTTCCCAAATGTCGGAGTGTGTGTCCAGCCAGCTTCCGACCTGAGTGTCTATGTCGGGGGTGTTCTGGAAGGGGTAGTTTCTACGGAAGCAGAACCTGCAGCGCACACCGCAGGCGGCAGTGGTGACAATCAGGGCGCGCTGGTCATATTTCTGGATGACGCATTCACATTTGCCTGCGGGCAGGTCGACGACAGGGTCGTCCACGAAGCCAGGAACGTCCTGGTATTCGTCCTTGGTGGGGAGAACTTCTCGCAGTAGTGCTGCCGGTTCCTTTGCATTCTTGATTAGGTCGGCATAATGCCTGGAACAGAGAAAGGGGAACGAGGGGGCGAGGTCCAAGTTTACAAGATAATGCGTTTTGGCGATCAAATCTGCAAAATCGGGGCCTAAATAATCCAAAAAGTCGGATATTTGCGTGAATACGGGAAATGCTTGTTCCATTATATTACTAAACTTCCCGTTTTATCAAGGAATAGTTCAAAAAACGCAATAAAAGTTCCTTCTCGTGGAGAATGCATTTTATAAATTCTTAGTATGAAAAAGATTATTCTCTTAATTTGCCTTTGCTGCACACTTGCCGCCGCAGAAGAAAATAAACACAAGTGGATTGTGGATGTGGGTGGCGGTTTTGCCTTTTGGTCTACGTTTACGGACCTTGGTCTGGGAATGAGAGACTTCGACAGCGAAGAAGTGCAGGATGAAATTGATGGTGGCACCAATTGCATTGTGGTGAACCTCGGCGCCCGTTACCAGCTCGCAAAAATGTTGGAACTTGGCTTTGCCACCGGCTACGAATATTACGCCTCCAAGGTTCACCCCTACCATAACGAGAAAGGCTATTTGAAATACGCCGACATCAAGGATAACCATATTGTTCACCTGGCTGTGGAATCAAAGGTGGACTGGGTTAGTTTTCTTGACCATGTGCAGATATACTCTCGTCTAGGTTTAGGCGGAGTCCTGGAGATTACAAAGGTGGACGATTATGAGGTTGGCTTTGGACTGCCGAATTTCCAGTTCAGCCCCATTGGCATTGAATATGTAGGCACGGTGGGTTTTTACGCAGAAGCGGGTGTTGGTTACCGAGGTCTTTATTCGGGCGGCGTGAGCTTTAGATTCTAGAATTTTTGGGTTGTGAATTTTTGAAACAATAATAGATAAACTAATGATTTTTTAGTTCGAGTTAGAAAATCAGACGTCGGTTTTACACCGGCGTCTTGCTTTTTTCGCCGGCGATTTCGCGAACTAGGCGGGGAACCAGATAGCCGGGAAGTTTTGTGCGGATTTCTGCAACCAGGGCTTTTGCCTGGTCATCGCTGATTTCGTAGTGGGCAACGCCCTTGGCGTGATCCAGCTGGTGGATGTAGTAGGGGAGGACTCCCTGCTGGAAAAGTTTGCGACAAAGCTTTGTCATGGTGTCTGCGTCTTCGTTCACGCCCTTCAGGAGGACACTCTGGTTGAGAAGCGTCCAGCCAGCAAATTTCAGCTGGCCAAAAATAATCTGGCTTTCTTCGTCCAGCTCGTCGGGATGGTCTACGTGAGAGACCAGTACGCAGTCGAAGCGGGCAGGCAGTTCTTTTAGGAGTTCCATGTGCTGCTGGACCAGGTCCGGGCGCATGACGGGCAGTCGGGTGTGTATGCGAAGTGTGGTAACGGAACTGTGGTCCCCGATGGCCTCGATAAGGCTCTCCAATTTGGCGGGAGCGAGTGTCAGGGGGTCACCTCCGGACAAGATCACTTCCCACACGTCGGAATGGGTGTCCAGCCAGCTGCCCACCATGACGTCGATGCCCGGTGTATTCTGGAAGGGGTAGTTCCTACGGAAGCAGAACCTGCAGCGGACACCACAGGTGGCGGTTGTCATGATGAGGGCGCGTTTCTCGTATTTCTGGATGACGCATTCGTTCTTGCCTGCGGGAATATCGCCAACTGGGTCGTCGGTAAAACCGGGAACATCCAGGTATTCTTCCTTTGTGGGGAGAACTTCACGCAAAAGGGCTGCCGGGTTCTTTGCCTGCTTGATCAGGTCTGCATAGTGCCTGGAACAGCAGAAAGGGAACGTGGGGGCCAGGTCCGTGTTGGCTAAATAGGGGGTATTTGCAATCAAAGCCCTAAAATCGGGGCCTAAATACTCCAAAAAGTCGGAAATTTGCGTGAATACGAGCGTGGGGTTTTCCATTATATTACTAAATTTAGCAACATAAATATCAAAAAGAGGATAATATGGGTACTGTAAGCACCAACGAATTCCGTAAGAAGCTTAAGATTATGGTTGACGGTCAGCCGTATGAAATCATTGAAAACCAGTTCGTGAAGCCGGGTAAGGGCCAGGCTTTCAACCGCGTTCGTATCAAGAACCTGGTTACCGGCCGTACTCTCGAACGTACTTGGAAGAGCGGTGATACCGTCGAAGAAGCCGATGTTACTTACGGCGAAATGACCTACAGCTACAATGATGGCACCAACTGGTTCTTCATGGATTCCGAAACCATGGAAATGGTGGAAATCCCCAAGGAAAACCTGAACGGCGCTGAAATGTGGCTCCTCGACGGTGCTACTGTTGAAGTGACCTGGTGGGATGGAAAGGCTATCGAAGTCATTCCGCCGACCTTCGTCGACCTCATGATCATTGACGCTCCTCCGGCTGTCCAGGGTAACACCAGCGGTAACGTTCTCCGTGAATGCACCGTTGAAACTGGCGCTAAGGTGATGATTCCGCTGTTCATCGAAAACAACACCAAGATCCGCGTCGATACTCGCGACGGTTCTTATCTCGAAAGAGCTAAGTAATTCGTCCAGACAAGAACGTGTGACTACTTAGCTCTTACGCTGGATAGAAGCGCGTACTTGAAGGATAATTCTTTGTTGAATAAAAGACTTCTAGTGAAAAACTAGGGGTCTTTTATTTTGTCTGCATTTTTTCTACCTTTGGGTTGGGTTTTAAAAAAGGTGGAGACAATGAAAGATAAGAAGCTGGTTGCTTTTGCAATCGACTTTATTATTACGGCTGCGATTTATACGGTGCCGTTTTATTTTATGGCTATGAAACCGGTTCTTTCGGGACGGGCCATGGACTCAAAACTTGTCATGTTCAATGCGTTTGCTGCTGCGATGGTAGCCATGATTTACATGGTGGTTCGCGATATTCCTAAAAAGGGGAGTATTGGCAAGCGCATCATGAAACTGAAGGTGATTGATGCCAAGACTAAGGGGGATGCTACCGTGGTGCAACGAGTAAGCCGTAATGTCTTCTGGCTGCTCGGTTGGATTGAAGCGCTGGTTTATATTGTAAAAGGCAAGCGTCTCGGAGACATGTTCTCTGGAACTGAACTTGTGGAGAGATAATGGTAAAAGTCTGGCGTGTGCCAGGCTTTTTCTTTTAGTTGGATATTTTGTATGTTTAAGTCTATGAGAAGATTATTTTGGGGTTTGATTCTGCTGTTGGCTTTCGGGGCTGCCCAGGCTCAGCTTGTTCCTGAGGGAATGGTTATTTCTGGCGAGGCGTCTAATGAGACGGTTTCTGTCGCCGCACCTGCGGATAGTGTGGAGCCTCCTTTTGTGGGGGAGACGCAGGATCCTGTTATAAATTGGAATGAGGCGCAAACGTCTCCTGTGGATAGTCTCAATATATACATGAAGGGCTATCAGTATAATGCGCAAAAAGCTAGCGATTTTAAGCGATATTCCAGTATTGCCATGTGGACGTCCTTTGGCTTGTATGCGTTGGGTGCAGGCATGTTAGCTGCTGGTTTGGGTGGTGTTGGAAGCCATGATTTATTGACTAAGGGTGGCTATGGGGCCTTGGGGGCCGGCTTTGCTGCTAGTATTTTCCAATTCTCGTTTGGAACTGTTGGCAGGTCGTACGGGGTTTGGGCAAATTCCTACAAGCAACAGATGTATGACTACCAGAAAAGACATTCTGTTTTAGAATCGTCTGGCGGGAATTAGGTTGTTCGGGGGAGCTTCGCGAGATGAGGCCACTATGTGGCCTCTGCGGCTACGCCTCGGCAATGCCGATGAGCGAGCTCCTCGGCGCTGCGCTCGGCTTGCTCGCAGCCGAACTCACTGCGTCCGCGGTGGAACTTTGCGAGATGGACGCCCTACGGGCGTCACCGGCTGCGGCTCGGTCATGGAAAAATGCGAGCATTTTTCCGCGACACTCACCTTGCACGGTACTCAAACTCACGACCTCCGGTCGCGAGTTTTCGCATCTCAACTTACACAAACAAAAAGAAAACCACCCTGTTGGGTGGTTTTCTTTTGTATCGGAATAGCGAGATTCGAACTCACGACCTCTTGCTCCCGAAGCAAGCGCTCTACCAGACTGAGCTATATTCCGTTTTTGTGAGACCAATTATAGATAAAAATCGGTCGTTTTTAAAGGGGATAGTGACAAAAAAATGAAAAATTTTGCTTTTTGTCTATTTCTTTGCCCTGGGTTTGCCCTTGGAATTGAGTTTGGGGCCTGGTTTTCCCAATTTCATGATGCTGGAACCGGCGTTATCGGGCTCAACTTTGTAGAGGGTAATGCGGTTGCTCCATTCGGTACGGGCCTTACGGTCGATAATGTGTTTCACGTTGCCGTATTCCGGGTTTCCGCCACCGTGAATGACGCGGAGAACGCTTAAACCTGCGATCAGAAGGTCATCGATGCGGCGTTCCACTGCGGCTGCGGCCTCTTCTGAGGTGTAGCCGTGAAGGTCAATTTCGTCTTCGGGAACGGGCAGGTCCCAGCTGGAGGGACTGCGACGCATTTTCTTGCCACGGGGGCCACGGGTCTGGGGGCGGGCTGCTGCCTCGGCTTCTTCTGCTTGCTGGCGAGCCTTGTCCTTGTCTTCCATACGATGGTTCATTATCCATTCCAATTGGAAGCTTTCTTCTTCGTTCAATTCTGCTGCCATAAACACCTCTTCCGAATTAACGGCGCTAATTTAGAAAAAAACGTTCTAGGTAAAATAGTTTTCCTATTTTTTCTATAAAGATTGCGTTTCTAGGGAGCGATTCATGTTAAAAAGGATTTGCTTGGGATTGGCTATGTGCGGCATGGCTCATGCAGATGAGTCTGACCTTATTATTGAATTTTTGAGGGATATGCTGGAAAAAAACAAATTTGAAAGTTATCCTTTTTTGACGGCCCATTGCTCTGGTAATTTGTTGAAAAAACTGGAAGCGGACTATGATTACGAATGTGATAATGGCCCTTGTTATGCAGTATGGAATTTTCGGGAAGGGGCCAATGATGTCTGGACTTGGAAGATTCTGGATATTAAGTTGGATGATGACGGATGGTATACGTATTCTTTTCAGGAAAATGAATTTATCGGTAAACATCGTGTTAAGGCTCGTATGGAAAACGGATCTGTAATTCTTGATGATTTGAAATGATAATCATTTGATGTTCTTGGCTTCCCTAAAAAAAATGGATGGTGATATACCTATATTTTACTCCATATTTTTCAACAGGAATCTCAGCATGGTTCGTAACATTTTTAAGATGGTTGTGGCTGTTGCCTTGGCTCTTTCCGCTACGGTCTTTGTGGGCTGTAATGAAGGTGATCCTCTGGCAAACAAGGTTCACAAGGTTAGTGACCTTGGCAAGAAGAAGGTTGGGGTCCAGATTGGTAACACCGCCGACATTTACGCCAGCGAGTATGTTGGCGATACCAACAAGATTGATGTGGAACGCTACACCAAGTTGGCCGACGCTGTCCAGGCTCTGAAGCAGGGCAAGATTGATGCTGTTCTTCTGGATGACCAGCCGGCAATTTACTTTGTGAAGCAGAATCCGACTCTTCGTGTTTTGGACGAAGCCTTCGTGGAAGAAACTTACGCAGGTGTCATTGCCAAGGGTAACGAAGGCCTGCTGGATACTTTCAACCTGGTGTTGAAGGAAATGCACGAGAACGGAATCTTTGATTCCCTGATGAACACTTACATCAACGGTACAGGTTCCTACCATTATGCTCAGAAGGTGAAGGAAGGCCCGAAGCTTGTTCTGGCTACCAACGCTCAGTTCCCGCCCTACGAATATCACGAAGGCGAATTTATCGTTGGTCTGGAAATTGAACTGGCTTACTACCTGGCCGACAAGATGGGCCGCGTGCTGGAAATCCAGGACATTGAATTTGACGCTGTGATTAACGCCGTAAGTTCCGGCAAGGCTGATTTGGGCCTGTCTGGCTTTACTGTTACGGAAGAACGGAAGAAGTCCATTAACTTCACCGACAAGCTGGTGGACAACAAGGTGGTGGTCATGGTTCGTAGCGACATCAAGGCTGACGAACTGGACAACAAGGTTTTTGCTGTTAGTGACCTTGGCAAGAAGAAGGTGGGGGTCCAGATTGGTAACACCGCCGACATTTACGCCAGCGAGTATGGTGGCGATACCAACAAGATTGATGTGGAACGTTACACCAAGTTGGCTGACGCTGTCCAGGCTCTGAAGCAGGGCAAGATTGACGCTGTTCTTTTGGATGACCAGCCGGCAATTTACTTTGTGAAGCAGAATCCGACTCTTCGTGTTTTGGACGAAGCCTTCGTGGAAGAAACTTACGCAGGTGTCATTGCCAAGGGTAACGAAGGCCTGCTGGATACTTTCAACCTGGTGTTGAAGGAAATGCACGAGAACGGAATCTTTGATTCCCTGATGAACACTTACATCAACGGTACAGGTTCCTACCATTACGCCCAGAAGGTGAAGGAAGGTCCCCATCTGGTGCTGGCCACCAACGCTCAGTTCCCGCCCTACGAATATCACGAAGGCGAATTTATCGTTGGTCTGGAAATTGAACTGGCTTACTACCTGGCCGACAAGATGGGTCGTGTGCTGGAAATCCAGGACATTGAATTTGACGCTGTGATTAACGCTGTCAGTTCCGGCAAGGCCGACCTTGGCCTTTCTGGCTTTACCGTTACGGAAGAACGGAAGAAGTCCATTAACTTCACCGACAAGCTGGTGGACAATCGCGTGGTGGTTCTGGTCCGTACGGGCATGAAGGAAGCTTCTGAAGAATCCTTTGGAGAAAAGTTCCATAAGAACTTCATCAAGGATAACCGCTGGAAGTACATTGCCGAAGGTCTCCGCAACACCTTGATTATTGCCTTGTGCGCCGCCGCTCTGGGCATCCTGATTGGCTTCCTGGTGGCTATGGTCCGCGTAAACCATGAATTCAATGGCAAGTACAAAATCGCCAACTGGATTTGCAAGGCTTACCTTGCCGTCATTCGCGGAACCCCGATGATGGTACAGTTGTTGATCATCTACTACATCGTGTTCTCTTCTGTGAATATCAATAAGCTGCTTGTGGCCATTATTGCCTTCGGTATTAATTCCGGCGCCTACGTTTCTGAAATTATCCGCGGCGGTATCAAGGCGGTGGATCCGGGTCAGATTGAAGCTGGCCGTAGCCTTGGCCTGAAGTTCAAGACGGTGATGCTTCATGTGGTTTACCCCCAGGCTTTCAAGAACTCCTTGCCGGCGCTCACCAACGAATTTATCTCTCTCATCAAGGAAACTTCTATTTGCGGCTACATCGGCCTTACCGATTTGACCCGCGGTGGCGATATTATCCGAAGCCTTACCTACGAAGCCATGTTCCCGTTGATTTCTGTGGCTATTGTTTACTTCATCATTGTGGCAGGCCTTTCTACCTGCGTGGCTCGTCTTGAAAAGAAACTGAAGAAGAACGAGCGTTAAGGAGGATGTCATGAGTGAAAAGCTAGTAATGATTGAAGTGAAGAACCTCTGCAAGTCCTACGGTGACAAGCAGATCTTGAAGAACATCAATGTGGAATTCCACAAGGGTGACGTGGTGGCCATTATCGGACCTTCTGGTTGCGGTAAGTCCACCTTCCTTCGTCAGTTGAATCTTTTGGAAAAGCCCACCAGCGGTGACATTCTGCTGGACGGCAAGAGCATTCTGGATAAAAAGGTTTCCAAGCCCGCGATTCGTGCCCGCGTGGGAATGGTGTTCCAGCAGTTTAATTTGTTCAAGAACATGACTGCGCTGGAAAACATCATGTTCGCTCCGGTGAAGCTTGGCTTGTTGAGCAAGGCGGAAGGTCATAAGCGTGCCCTGGAACTTTTGAAGCGTGTAGGTCTGGAAGACCGTGCCGACCATTACCCGGCTCAACTTTCCGGTGGTCAGCAGCAGCGTGTGGCTATTGCCCGCGCCACGGCTATGAATCCCGAGGCAATCCTGTTTGATGAACCCACCAGCGCTCTGGACCCTGAAATGGTGGGCGAAGTACTGAAGATTATGAAGGACCTTGCACAGTCCGGCATGACCATGCTGGTGGTGACTCACGAAATGGGCTTTGCCCGTGAAGTGGCGAACCGCGTGCTGTTCTTTGCCGATGGCGTCATCAAGGAACAGGGAACTCCCGCAGAAATCTTTGACAATCCCAAGGATGAACGCTTGAAGGACTTCCTGGCTGCCATCAAGAAATAAAAAGGGCCGCGCGTTAAAATGCGCGACCTTTCGTGCATCATTCTTGTAAATGCGAGAATCTTGCTATTTGATTCGAATAACGGATTGGCTGATGGCCTTTCCGTTTTTCTTTATGCGCATTAGGTAGTTGCCTGCCTGTGTGGGTTTGGATGTCAATAAATTGCCGTTCATATCGAAATACTGGACGGAAATTCTGGCTAAATCCAAGGTGCTTTGATGCAATTGAACTATTGCTGTAGTGGAAGAATCCGCGCTGCTATCCGGTGCGGTGGAATCGTCCTTGATTGTAATGTTAAATGCCAGAGTGGCCTGTTTGTTTCCGTAAACTAGAGCCTGCCTGAAAGTGAACTTGTCGCCTGCTTTTACCTTGCCTGGCATGTGTCCCACCTTGGTGGTCATGGTGGAAAGATCGACGTTGGAGAAAACTATGCTAGTGCCGTTGGTATTCCAGGTTACGACAGAACCCTTGGCATCGAACCAATGACCGGTTCCTTCGCCAGTGGTGTTGCTGTTCAACGAACTATCCGGTTCTACCGCGTAAAAACTAGCCTTGGAGGCAATTTCGCTTTCCTTGATGCCGAGAATTTCTGCGACCTTTGAACCCTGCAAGTCGATGGAAACGGGAGCGTAGTCGTCGCTGATTGACAGGTCCGCTGTAAAGCTGATTTCCGTGATGGTCATTGGCTCGTCGGAGGAGCCCGAGTTACCGTCGTCAAAGGAAACGGTGCAGTTTCCGCCGAGACAGAAGCTTAATGTGCTTCCGTTTACGTTCACGTCGGTAAAGTTCAATCCTGTTTCTGCACCGCTATACCAGCGGATGGCGGGATAGAGTGCGTCGGAAAAAGCATTGTATGTTCCGCTAAAGAAGGCGGTGGCGCGGCTGCCGGGGGAGGGCCATTGGTCGTTTTCCGGATCGCTTGTCTTTCCCTTGGAATCCGCATGGACGATTCTCAACCCGAGCTTATTGGCAGAAGAATTCCCATCGATAGAGAAATCGTAATGCTGCATTAAAATGCCGTTTCCCTTGAGAGTTGCATTTCGTCCGGTGTTTTTCACATAGGACCAGGCCAAGCCTTCCTTGTCGGGACGATTGGGATTCTTGAAGCGATAGCATTTTTCCCCAGCCTCCGAGGAAGCTTTTCCGATATCTTCCGCAGAAACATCAACGAAGGGAATCCAGCCCTGGTCGGCGCGGTAGAAATCGTTAATGGCGATGGGGTTCCAATCGTTGGCGCGGTTGCCCATGGTGCAGTAATCCCCATACCAGTAAAGGTCCGGCCAGCCGAAAATCATATGGCCGCATTCATGGACGAAAACGTAGATGGAAAACTTTCCCGGCATATCCGTCATCTGATGGTTTTGCAGACGAACGCCATCACGAGTTTCGTTGGACCATCCTGCGTGGGGCCAAAGTCCCTGTCCCCATGTTTGACCTTCACCTGCGTAGACGATATTGATGGCTTCCGTCACTCCGTTCTTGTCGTTGTCATAGCGGGAATAATCCACCTTTGAATCGAAGTATTCAAAGACTTCCTTTACTAGCACATCAGATCCGGAATAGCCATCCAGTCCCTCGTAATAGGACTTTGGATATTTGGCGCGGTACCAACCAAAGACTTCATTGGTAAAGTCCAGTTGACCGTTGGAAACGTCCAGATAGTAATCTCGGACGGAACCTTTGCAACCGTCTCGATTAAAGCCTTCCTTATTCAGCCAGTCGGAAACTTCGTCAACTGTGACGGGAGCGGGCTGGTCAGAAAAATCTACCAGCAAAGTTAGGCCGTAAATTTTTCCCTTGGGGGCGGAATAGTGGCTGACTTCCTTGGGTGGGGCGAATCTCATGTTGGATCCGCGAGAATTATCGAATTTGGTAATCGCATCTGCAGGCCAGGATTGCATGCGTTTCCCCTGGTACACGATATCTGCGAAGGCGTTTCCACACAGGGCGAGAATAAAACCGCCCGCCATCAGCTTTTTTAAACTAACCATACATTCATCCCTTTGTACATAATATACCCAAAGTTTGCGTCGGCTGATACAGTTGTTTTCATTTGTACACTTGAAATTCCAGATTTATTGGCTTCTTAGGCTGTTTTTGCTTAAATTTAAGGTTGTATGAAAAAGATTAAGAAACACAAACTTATTTCCGCCGCTGTTGCCACTATGCTTGCAATGGCTATCCCTAGTTTTTCTGCCGTAAATGGTTCCGTCGTGGATTCCCAAGGCGCTCCGATTAAGGATGCCGTGGTCAGCTTTAAGACCATGCCCAATCTTTTGCCGGATGCACGAACCCTTTCCAATGGGAAGGGTGATTTCCGCATGAAGGACAAGTTTGCCGATCCTCAGGTTCTTATTGTTCGCAAGACTGGATATCTTCCGGAAACATTGTCCGTGGCTGCCGTGAACGAAATGGGGAAGGCTGCCAAGGTAACCTTGAAGCGGGATCCTATTGAAGAACGAATTGATTCTTTAATGGTGAACATGACCATAGATGATCTTGTTGCCCAGATGACCCAGGCCATGGTTCCCAATGTGAATTGTGGCGGAAGCATTTGCGGTTCTGCTCTGCAGGGTGGTGGGGCCTATGCGGCTGAATTCTACAAGCAGGCATGGGACCAGAAAATTCCCGTGAGCTATGGTAAGGATAACGTGCATGGCGTTGCTGACGTCATTAACGCAACTGTCTATCCTCATAATATCGGTCTGGGCGCAACTCGTGACTCTGCTCTTGTCCGTAAGATCGGTCAGGCCGTTGCAGAAGAAATGTGGGCTGCCCATATTGACTATAACTTTGCTCCTGCACTGAGTGTTCCTCAGGATGAACGCTGGGGCCGTACCTACGAAGGCTTTGGTGAAAAGCCGGAACTTGCAATTGATTTGGGTTCTGCATTCCTTCGCGGTATGCAGGGGGACCATTTTGATGCAGAATGGCGAGTCACGGGTACTATCAAACATTTTATTGGTGATGGTGGTACCGACAAGGGCTGGGACCGTGGTGATGTAAAAATCAACGACAAGAAAATTCGCGACCTTCATCTGCCTCCGTACATTGCCGCTGTGGAACAAGGTGCCCAGAGCGTCATGGCAAGCTTCAATACGGTTCATGGGGTTCACCAGCATGTGGACTCTCTCCGTCTAACGGGCTGGCTCAAGACTGAACTTGGCTTTGACGGTTTTGTCATTGCGGACTGGGAAGGTATTGAACATTCCACTACGCCGGGTAATGCTGGTGACTATTCCGGCAAGAAGACAAACGTTTCCAGCGAAGAAGCTATTCGCCGTGCAATTAACGCAGGTATTGACCTGGCCATGGTACCGTCCTCCGCAGAAGCGTTCATGAGAACTCTGAAGGAACTGGTGGCAGCAGGGAAGGTTTCCGAAGATCGCGTAAAAGATGCAGTTCGTCGTATCCTTCGCGTGAAGATTCGCGCAGGTCGTCTGGACAATCCCATGGGTCCTGAAAAGTACGTGGGGAAAACTGAAAATATCGGTAGCCCGGAACATCGTGCCCTGGCCCGTGAAGCAGTTCAGAAGAGTCTTGTGGTGCTGAAGAACGAAGGGGTGCTTCCTCTTGCAAAGACTGCACCTGTTTTCGTTACTGGTTCTCATGCGGATCAGACGGGATTGCAGTGTGGCGCCTGGACTTTAGGTTGGCAGGGAACCCGCGGTGAAGTTCCGGGAGCAACATCCATTCAAGGTGGCATCGACCAGGTTGCCGCAGGTGCTCGTACCGAAAATCTGGATAGCGCAAATACGGTCATCTACGTCATTGGTGAAACGCCCTACGCAGAATGGTTCGGCGATTTCCGAGAAAAGAATTTCGACAACAAGCTGTTTACTACAGAACGTTCCCATACGACCCATTTCGAAAGCACCGATGCAAACCTCAAGCAAATTAAGGATTGGAAGGCCGCTGGTAAGAAGGTCATCGTGGTTCTTGTTTCTGGACGTCCTTTGCCCATTACGAGCATTATTAATGCTGCAGATGGTTTCGTCGCCGCCTGGCTTCCGGGTAGCGAAGGCGCCGGTGTAGCGGATGTGCTCTTCGGGGATGTGAAGCCATCGGGCAAGTTGCCTCATACCTGGCCTAAGAATTCCAAGCAGATTCCCATTAACGACGGGGATGGCAAGAAAGGCCTGTTCCCCTACGGATTTGGTTTGACTTACTAGCTTCAATTTTCTATATATGCATAAAAATGTATATATGCATAAACTGCCGATGGCGGTCTAGGCTCATGGGAATAAATTGAAAATGACTCTTCGCGAAGCTTTTGAAAGTAGGATGATGTTGCTGGATGGCGGTATGGGTTCTGTCATTCAGACTTATGGCATTAAAGGTGCCAACAACGACATGCTTTCCATTGAACGTCCGGACGTGATTCTGGATATTCAGCGCCGCTATGTGGATGCGGGCGTGGATGTATTGACTACGAATACGTTCTCCAGTCAGCGAGTGAGTCAGCACGAATACCATCAGGAACATCGCATTGCCGAGATGAATCGTGCTTCCGTAAAGATTGCCAAGCAGGCAGCTGCAGAAGCCATGGAAAAATACGGACGTAAGGTTTATATTGCAGGTGACGTGGGTCCCACCAGCAAGATGCTTTCCATGAGCGATGATGTTAATGATCCTGCAAATCGCGCCATTACGTTTGACGAACTGGAAGACGCTTACCTGGAACAGATCCAGGTTCTCGTTGAAGAAGATGTGGATGCAATCCTTATTGAAACCATTTTCGATACCTTGAATGCAAAGGCTGCAGCAAGTGCCTGCATGAAGGTTTTTGATAAGCGAAAGGCTGACGCTGCTGCAAGAGGCGAAGATCCTGCTGCCCTTAAGCCAATCGAAATCATGTTCTCCATGACGGTAAGCGATGCCTCTGGCCGTACCCTTTCTGGTCAGACGGTAGAAGCCTTTGCCATTAGCGTGATGCATGCGAAACCTTTGTCCATTGGCTTGAATTGCGGTCTCGGTGCCGACGGAATGATTCCGTATCTTCGCCGTATGGGAAAACTTGCCCCCTGCTACATCAGCTGCCATCCTAACGCTGGCCTGCCCAACCAGTTTGGCGGTTATGACGATACCCCGGAAGATATGGTTCGCCTGATGCAGCCTTATATGGATGAACATCTGGTGAATATGGTGGGCGGTTGCTGCGGTACCACTCCGGAACATATCGCTGCCATGCGTAAAATGCTGGATGCCCTGCCTTCCGATTATGAACGTCGTAAGCCTGCTCCCGCATTTGTCACCTCTCCGCTGCTTCGCCTGGCGGGGCTGGAACCTCTGATGGTAAATCAGGTTCGCCCCAGTAATGGTGCGGACAACTGCAATGCGGAAGATTTCGTGATGGTGGGCGAACGCTGTAACGTGGCCGGCTCCAAGAAGTTCCTCCGTCTCATTAACGAGAAGAACTACGAAGAAGCTTTGGATATTGCCCGTAAGCAGGTGGAAGATGGTGCCCAGGTGGTGGACGTCAATATGGACGACGGCCTCCTGGATGCAAAGCAGGAAATGCGAACCTTCCTGAACTTGCTTGCTTCCGACCCGGCAATCAGTCGCGTGCCTATCATGGTGGACAGTTCCCGCTTCGAAGTCATCGAAGAAGGCCTGAAGTGCGCTCAGGGTAAGTGTATCGTGAACTCCATCTCCCTAAAGATGGGTGAGGAAGCCTTCATTGAACATGCCATGACCGTGAAACGTTTGGGCGCTGCAGTCATTGTGATGCTCTTTGACGAAGAAGGGCAGGCTACCAATTACGACCGACGCGTGTCTATTGCGTCTCGTGCTTATAAGCTCATTACGGAAAAGTGTGGCTTTGATCCTTCGGATATTATTTTTGACCCCAACGTCTTGACGGTCGCTACCGGCATGGCGGAACACAATGCCTATGCTCACGACTTTATCCGCGCTTGCCGCTGGATTATTGACAACCTGCCGGGCGTCCGCATTTCTGGCGGTCTTTCCAACTTGAGTTTTGCCTTCCGCGGAAACAATTACCTCCGCGAAGCCATGCACTCTACCATGTTGCATTTGGCAACTCCCAATGGCATGGGCATGGCCATCATGAACCCTGCTGCGGCCGTGGAATACAAGTCCATTCCTATGGAACTTCGCATGGCTATTACGGAAGTGCTGTTGAATACACATCCGGAATCTAGTGAAGAACTGATTGAAATTGCAAGCCGCATGAACGAGGCTGCCGCAAAGGCGAAGGAAACTGGGGCGAAGTACGATCCTAAGGCCATTTTTGCGTTAAGTGCTGGTGCAGGTGCAGTAAGTGCTGGGGACTCCGGCAACACAGCCGTTGCCGTCCAGACCACTCCGGAACAACGCTTGCAGGAAGCTCTCCTGAAGGGAACTTCAACCACTCTTCAGCCGGATCTGATGGAACTGATTAACCGCGGTGACAGTCCTGTGAGTATTATTTCCGGACCTTTGATGGATGGCATGAATGAAGTGGGCCGTCTTTTCGGTGAAGGTAAGATGTTCCTCCCGCAGGTGGTGAAAACTGCGCGAACCATGAAGAAGGCTGTGGAAATTTTACAGCCCTACATCGAAGCCGGCAAGGAAGAAGGTGCAGCCTCCCGCGGAAAGATCGTTATCGCCACCGTTAAAGGTGACGTTCATGATATTGGCAAGAATATTGTCTCCGTCATCATGGCCTGTAATGGTTTCGAGATGGTGGATTTAGGCGTGATGGTTCCTGAAGATGTAATCGTAAATGCAGCCATTGAACATAAGGCTGACATAGTAAGTCTTTCCGGCCTGATTACGCCTTCTCTGGAAGAAATGTGCACGGTTGCAATCAAGATGCAGGAAGCGGGACTTCGCATTCCCATTATTGTAGGTGGCGCTACCACATCTCCCACACATACTGCTGTAAAGATAGCTCCTTGCTACGACGGTCCCGTGTTCCATGTTCGTGACGCCGCAAGCAATCCTGGCCTGGCCCAGAAACTTCTGGATCCTGCAACCCGCGAAGCCACTATCGAAGAAAACCGCAAGGAACAGCAGCGAATCCGCGACGAACAATCTGGCAAGGTTGCTGCAAAGGCGGAAGCCATGGCCGCTGCAGAAAAGACTCCCGTGGAACGTCGCTTCGCTTGCGACTGGTCCAAGTATAGTCCGGTACAGCCTCCCTTCTTTGGGGAAAGTAAACTGCCGCCCATTTCCCTGGATAGGGTCATCCCTCTCATTAGCTGGGAATACTTCTTCTATACCTGGAAGGTAAAGGCTGATTGCGAAGAAGCTCAGAAGCTCCGCGCCGACGCCGAGACGCTTCTCGATACCCTCAATAAGCCGGAATACAGCCTCCGCGCAGTACAGGCGTTTTATCCTGCCGCCGGTACCGAAACTGCAGTCCTTTTCAACACGGGCCGCACAGGCACCGCCGAAGACATTGTGGAAATCAATACCGCCCGTCAGCAGAATCCGGAAGGAACATGCCTTGCCCTCTGTGATTATGTGGCTCCCGCCGATGCCAAGACCGATAGCGTTTACGCTTCGATGGTGGGGGACAGGGCTTTCCGCGATATTGTGGGTGCCTTTGCTGTTACCGTCAGCGATGCCTTCGTGAAACGTCTTGAAAAGCTGAAGGCTGAACAAGGTGGCAGTGACTACGATGTTCTCTTGATGCAGACGGTAGCGGATCGCCTTGCGGAAGCGGGCGCAGAGTACTTGAGTCGTGAACTGGATAAGAACTGTAACTGGAAGGGTATCCGTCCGGCTGTGGGTTATCCGGTGCTTCCCAACATCAAGGAAATCTTCAACGTGGCAAAGCTTATCGATTTCGACAGTGTAGGCATTAGCCTTACTGAAAACGGCGCTATGTACCCGCAGGCTTCTGTTAGCGGCCTCTACATCAGCCATCCGGAAATCGAATATTTCAACGTGAAGGTGAACTAGGTTATTTTAACGCAACCTTTTTTTACTCAAAAATTCTATAATTGAGTTGGGTAAAAAAGGAGGATTTGTGTTTCGTTTTCCCCACATTGTTGTTTCGTCTTTCCTAGTTTCCGCTGCCAGTGTATTTGCTGCTTGGGATGGTACTTCCGTTTTGCCGAAAACGGTGGCGGAAGGCTATAAGGATGTTTATGAAATTACCACCCCGGAAGAACTGGTGGGATTTAGACAACTGGCGGATACAAGTTTCGCGCTCCTTTATGCAAGGCTGAAAAACGATATTATTTTTGGTAAGGATACGTCCAGTCTTTCTGAAATTCCGTGGATACAGAACGACTTATCCTTGCGTCAGAATTTTATCGTGGAATTTGATGGTGCCGGTCATACCATTTACGGCTTCAATTCTGACATGCCGCTTTTTACATCCGTGAATACTTATGAGGATGGTGCTCGTATTGCCAATGTAACACTTGCCAATTGCAAGGTGGGTAGCGATACTTTGACTGCAGCGGGTGGCTTCATGATTTCCCATGGCGGAAATACTCTTGAAAATATCGAAGTCCGTAATTGTGATATTCAGTCCAAGGGTATTACTGGAGGTGTTGCAGGATATCATTCCTACAACAATAGCCATGAATCGATCATGCGCAATGTGCGTAGCGTGAATAACCGCATTTCTGGAAGTATTAAGGTGGGTGGCGTTGTGGGCTATGCCTATGCTCCTTTGACTAACGCTTTTAACTCCAGCGAAATCGTTGTAAATGATTCTACCGCAAGCGAACTCTCCAATTCCATTACTTACGTGGGCGGCATTGTGGGAGATTACACCCCTTACGAATCCGATGGCGACTTTACTCTGGATTCCATGGTAAATGAAGGTGATATCACCGTAAAGAGTTCCGGTAATGTGGATGTGGGCGGTATTGCTGGCGAATCCTATCGTTCCATTGTGTATGGAAAGAATGCAGGGAAAATTACCGTTGAAGGGAATCTCCATTTTGCTACTGTGGGCGGCATTGTGGGCTATATGAATAAGTCCTGGAAAAGTGGCCAGACTTCTCTTGGAAACGGCTCCAAAAAACTTTACAATTTCGGCGCAGTCAAGGTGACGTCCGTAGACTCTGTTCGTGTAGGTGGTATTGTGGGGGATAGCCGCAATGGAGCGTTCCTAAGCGCGATGAACTTTGGTGATGTGGATGCAACCTCTACGGCTGAATTTGGAGTGAACTATGTAGGTGGCGTTTTGGGTTATGCCTTTAACAATGACGAAAATGCTCTTGCCTATCAAGTGGGTAACCGTGGTGAAATCAAGAGTAATTCTCTGAGTGACCACTACGTAGGTGGCGTTGCAGGTGCTCTTGAGGCAAATGGGAGCTATGTCATGGACGCTACCTTTATGCAACAGGCTTTTAACTACGGTAACGTTACTGCGAAAAGCGAAAGCGCTGGAGATAAGTATTCCCGTTTTGAAATTGGCGGCATTGTGGGCTATGCCAATTTCATCAAGATGGAAAACGTGTATAACCGCGGCGAAGTAGTGGCCGATTCTCCCGAACGTCAGTACCAGTATGTGGGTGGCTTGGCAGGAAAGATTTATTACATCTATTCGGAACTGAACTATGGTTACAGCGCAACATCTAAACTTGAGGGAAAGTCTGTTGGCGGCTTGATTGGAAGTATGCGCACAATCCTCGGTACAAAGCATCTGTATCTGGATTCTCTTCTGCTTGATGGGGAGCTTGCTTCTGAAGTGGTTCTGCAGGAATATGATGAAGTGGATGAATTGGCTGGACTACACAAAAGCTATACTGGTGCAATGCAGAACGACGAATTCCTTGCGGTGCTGAATGGAAGTTCCGAGGCTGACAAAAAGATTTGGATCCGCAGGGACGGCTATCCCGTATTTGATTTTGACACCTTGATGGTTTACGCTCCCACTCAGAAGGAACCTGTTACCAATCCGGATGATGATTTCCCCATGGATTCGCCTCTCCGTATTGCAGAAAAGAATCTGCAGGAACCGTCTAGTTCCAAGTATTCCGTAGTTTCTTCGGGAGCAAAGGCTTTGGTGATGAAAAAGAATAATGCATCTGGACGAATTTATACTGTTCTGGGTCGCCAGATTGAAAATTTCAAATAAGTTTTATGCCTTAAAATTGCCGTGGTAGTTCCAGCTCCATTGGGATGGATGTTCGGCAATCCAGGTTTCAACTTCTTTAGCGATACTTTCCACCAGGGGAGTATCGCTTGCTTTTTTCATGGAGTCGTATCTTGGTGGATAGTACGTCTCGAAACGGATGACGATCTTTCCCCGCAGGCCTCCCTTCGTAAAGGTCCTGAAGGTAACGATTCCTGCCCCCATCTGGTTTACCAGTTGGGGCAATCTCAGGAATAGGGTAGAGTCTTGTCCAAAAAGCTGGACCTTGTTTCCCTTGGTATTTTTCCCCTGGTCGAATACCATGGCGAGAATGCCATCCGACTTGAATAAATTGCGAATCAATTCACGGGAATGGTCGGGACTGTATTCTGTCAGGCAAGGATCGCTACGAAGTTCCTGTATGACCTTCCTTAGCTCGCCGTTCCTTAGGGTGTCCGTTACCAGATGGACATTATTGCTGAAATGACACAGGCTACGGTGCAGCAACTCGAAGGATCCTTGATGGATACTTATGGCTGCAATAGGACCATGTCGCAATGCTTCTCGAATGATTTCGGGATTTTCAAAAACGACTCGGTCCGTTACTTCGGGCATGCGGGCGAGGCCTCGGTAGGAATCGATGGCGTTCCAGTAGATTCCTCGGAAAACGCTGCGGGGTGTGGTTTTCTTCAGTACGGAACTAGGGTTTGCTGCAACCGCATTTTTCAGGTGCTGTACAACGCGACCGTGGGCTCGGTCCTTATGGAGGGCCTTGTAGACGGGGTAGGCCTTGTTGAATAAATCCTCGTAGATTCGGTCCGGCAAATAAAAAAGGGCATGAAGTAGCGCCTTATAGAAGACGTATTTCATACCGCTCTTATTCATTGAAAACCTGAAGTTGATTCCGATTACTCTTCGTCGAATTCCAGAATGCTCTTGCCCAGTTCTCGCTCGAATACGCGACGGGAAAGGTTTTCGCCAGCGTAGCTCAAAGTGGGGGAGATTTCGTAAAGCTTGTTTTCGTTCACTTCTACATGAGCCTTACGGAGCCATTCACGATGAAGCTTGCCAATCATGGTACGTGCCGTTTTCGGGCTGTCGTTACCTTCGGCATTTTTCACCGGGCTGAATTCCTCTTCACGGATCACGCCGAAGGGCATCATGGAACCCAGCTGCGGGAATGCGTCAAAGAGGAACTGTTCAAACTTCCAGCACTTTTCAATACCGCAAACGGTCTTGCGGGCGGTGTGCCACGGGAGCTTGCTGGTCTGCAACTTGCGCAAACCCTCGATCTTGAACAGGTGAATAGCGATGTTTCCGCCGTCAAAAGTAAGGCTTCCGTCGGGATTGGTCATATCGCGATATTCTTCTGGAAGGTCGCTGTATTCCACCACGCCGGGCTTCTTGTTCTGGAAAGCGAAAATACCCACCTTTTCGCTTGCGTTAGCCTTATGGACCACCTTGGATGCACTCATGCTGCGTCCTTCGCTGGCAAGGGCTCCAATAAATGCCGGGTCGCAAACGCGGCAGAGGGCGTTGTCCACGCTGTACAGGAACACGTAGCGGACGCCACGTTCAATCAGCCAAGCCAAAGTTCCGCTCTGGGCCAAAGCTCTAAAGCAACCGCCGTTTCCGTCCGGTACCAGGGCCAGATGGTCTTCTCCATCAAGGACTGCCTTTCCGTCGGGAGTCAAGGCGCAGATGGTGCCCTGTTCAAAAAAGCGAATGTTGGTGCGGTCCATACCGAAGAAGTTATTTTCGGTAAAGAAATTGACGGTGGCCTCGTGATTCAGGGGGCTTGTCATAATGCACCAGGGAATGGCGTGTCCCACCTGGGCGGCCAGGTTCTGGAGACGTTCTGCCTGGAGCTGGAAAAGGCTCTTGTGGCTGGGGAGACCGATGTCGAACATGCCCTTGGGACCTTCAAATCCCAGACGGGAACCTTGACCACCGGCAACCAGGAATGCAGCTACCTGGCCCTTACCCAAAAGAATTTCCCCCGTCTCCTTCCAGAATTCATAGCGCAGGTCATCTGCACCGATCTTGAAAGGCATAGGCTTCAAGTCAGAAGAAACATTGTCGGACAGGCTTGCGGTGGACTTTTCTGCATGAAGGGCCTTCAGCTCCTCCCAGTCCTGACTGGCGATATCACGTTCCAAACTCTTACGAGCGTCACCGCTTAAGCTTTCCAAATAGTAAGCCAAGTCTCCTTGACCCGCTGCAACCAACTTTTCAATCATACCACTACCTAATGCCAAAGAAAATCACCATGGAAACAATCAGCGCGAAGATGCTGACTAGATGCATTCTCCATACAATCTTGGAGTTCATCAGGGGCTTGCTGGGGAATCGACCATCCCACTTTTTCTGGTAGTGGTGGTGGAGGGGGGCGCAGAGGAAAATGCGCTTTCCGGTTCCTGTAGCCTTCTTGGTCACCTTGAACCACAAAATCTGGAGCAGTACAGAGCATGCTTCTGCAATGATGATGACGCAGACGATGGGGTAGAAAAGACCTGCCTGAACCAGGATGAACATAATGCCGATGGCGGCACCGAAGCCGACAGAACCAGCGTCACCCATGTAGATTTCTGCAGGAGGGCTGTTGAACCACAGGTAGGCAAGCAGGGAACCTGCAATGGACATGGCCAAGGGGAACAGTTCATCGCAGCCTGGCAAGTAGGGTACGCTGAGGTACTGGCTGAAAATGAAGTTGCCGCTGACGTAAGCCACTAGGCCTACAAACACCATACTTGTCAAAATAGGTACGGAAACAAGACTGTCCAGACCGTCCGTAAAGTTCGTTCCATTGGCAGAAGCCGCAATCACGAAAGTCATGAATCCTACGAAAATCCAGTTAGGCAGATGAATCTGGAAAACGTCGTGGGGGAAGAAAGGTACAGTCAACTTGCCCTGAAGTTCAGGAATGAACTTGTAGCAGAAAATAGCCACCACTAAGCTAAAGAGGAAGTAGAGGAACAGACGGAGGGAACTGGAAATGCCGTCGGCCTTGTCCATATAGTCTGCGGCCTTCAGCTTGCCCTGCATGACCATGCGCTTGGCGCGAACCTTGGCGATGTCGTCAATGGCGCCTACGGCGGAGAAAGCTCCCAGCACCACTAGGGTAGAAATTGTATAGCCGTTCATTTTGCATACCAGGAGGGAGACAATTTCTACGACGATGACCAAAAGTAGGCCGCCCATAATGGGAGGTGATTTCTTGGATCCATCCTTGTCGAAGTCGCTGGTTGCGTCTAATCCCTGGAGCAGCCTAATATATTTAGGCATGAAGAACAGGACCATGATGATAGAAAGCATGGCGGCAACGCCTGCGCGGAACAGACGGCCGTCAAAAAGTTCAATGTTTGTAAAATGGAAAAGCCACTGACAAAGCATAGTTCTATAAACGGTTTTTGTTAAAAATGATGGTTTTACAAAAAATTGACGTGTCTAATTTAAAAATAAGCGGGAGGATTGGCTTTCGTATTTGAAAAAAAGGCCTGAATACACAAGGTTTTTCTACATTTGGGATGTATGAGTAATTTGCATATTGAATGCCCCCATTGTGGAGCCTCTTTTGATCTGGAACTTCAGGGCGAAAAGGCCAACATGATGGTCTTTAGTTGCGCCCGCTGTGGAACTCCCCTGATGTATTGTCATGGTGAAGTAGGGGAGTTGGATAAGGATGAATTCGCAAACCTTCGCAAGAAGCTGACCCGCGCAATCGATGCGGCCGTCAGCCGCGACGGTAACCTGGCCCCTGTGGCCGATGCCTTAAGGACCATGCTGGACAAGTCCAACGAAATCGCCGAGGAACGTGCCTCTGAAATTGTGGAGGAACATGCCGAAAAGCCTGCTCCTCTTACGGACGAATCCCTGGCCAGTCTCCAGAAGGAATTGGACGAACTGGATGCCGAAAGTTTCCTGGATCGTCTATAAGGTGAGTGCGTAAGGTCGAATCATGAAGATTCTTTTCTCGGATTTGGACGGCACTCTTCTGGCGGATGACAAGACCATCCCTCAAGAGAATATACAGGCTATTGACGAAATGCTTGCCAAGGGCCACAAGTTCGTCATTACCACAGGTCGCCCTCTGGCCAGCGCCAAGATTCTGGCCAAGAAGTATGGCTTCTACAAGCCGGGCTTTTTCCTGGTCAGTTTTAACGGCGGCTTAATCTTTGACTGCGCTGCAGAACAGCCTATTCTTACCCGTCCCATCTCGGTGGAAGAGGTCAAGTCCATTATGGATGCTGCCTTTTCCCGCGGTTTCCATGCCCACACTTACGCTGGGGATCTGGTGGTCTCCGAACACGAAACGGAACAGCTAAAAACCTACTGCAAGCAAATGCAAATGGATTACGTTGTTGTAAAGGATATTCGGGAATATTTCGGCGAGTTCATCAACGTGGTCATCAAGCCACCCATTAAGGTGAATATCATTACCCCGGGGGATCATTCCACCCTTCTGGATTTCCGCTCCGAAATGCGTAAAAACACCGAAGGAAAACTGTTTGACGTGTTCAGTAAGCCTGAAATGCTGGAATTTTCACACTTGTTGTCCAACAAGGGGGATGCCGTTCGCTTCATGAGCGAGTATTTTAACGTTCCCCTGGAGCAAACGATCGCCTGTGGCGACGAGGAAAACGATTGCCCCATGATTTTGGCTGCAGGTCTAGGCGTTTCCATGTCCAATGGTTCCGAGATTGCGAAAAAATCCGCAAAATACGTGACGGAACGGGATAACAACCATGGCGGGGTCGCGGAAGTTATCCGGAAATTTGTTCTGTAATCTCGTTTTTTTTTGAAAGGTTTGACCTTTTCCACTGAAAATATTTATATCTTTTTTCGATAATTGACCGTTAAGGAGTCTATTTATGAATTTTTCCAAAATTATTGCTCTGTGCGGAATTTGCGCTGCAATGAGCTATGCAGGCATTTCCATCCATATCGATGGAAAGAAAAAGCACAAGGATGGTTGGGGTTTGGACCTGCGCGAATGTGATGGCTCCACCTGCTGCGATTTTCACCTGAATGAAAAATCCGAATATAAACTGAAATGTAACGAACACCCCAAGGAAGTCTCCGTCCATGTAAGGAATGGTTCCGAACGTGTTGACGAAGGTAATGGTCGTCTTCGCTATACCGTAGAAAAGGGTGAACGTGTTGATTTGCGCGTCCGTGCAGTTCCTCGTATTTATAAGGAACGTATGTGCGATAACGGCATTTGCTGCGAATTTGAGCAGGATTTACGCTCTCGCGATTATAAGTTCCATTGCGATCGTCCCTATGACCGTGCAGAATTGAAGGTTAAGGCTGGTGGCCATAGAGATCATTTTGACCTGAGTAGCCATGGCCGTCTTCCCGTTGAAATCCGTCCGGGTGATCGCTGCGAACTGCGAATGACTCCTCCTCCTCCTCCTCCCGAAAAGAAGAAGAAAAAGAAGGGCGTGGACATCCACATCCATATCTAATCTTCCTGGATGCGTAAAGCGTTTGAAAAAGGGTTGCCCTTCGGGTTTCCCTTTTTTTGATGTAGGTGCTTTTTGCTAAATTTGGCTCCATGAATAAATTGAAGGATTTTCTCGCGAATAATTTTGACAAAAAGACGGTTTTGACCTCTTTTGGTCTTACTTTGGTGGTTCTTGTTGTCGCTTTTTTAATTTTTGAGTTCTCCTCGGTACCTTTTGCCCGTCGAATCGATATTCAACTGGGGTATTATTCCATCCTTCTTACGTTTATTCTTCTGCTGGTGGGTGTAGGACTTAACATCCCCTTCATTTCCAAAAATCTCAAGGGGTTCCTGCCCAGCGGCAAATCCATTTGTGTCCTTGCCGTTGTGACCCTGATTTTCTCCGTATTCATGTTCAACAATATCGGCAATACCCACCGAGTCCTCAGCGATGAAACCAGCTGGGAGTCCATGGGCTTGCAGATGTATTTCCAGCATTCTGGCGGTATCTGTAACGAAGGTGAATGGCTGGATGGCAAGCTGAACTGCGTGACGGAAGTGAACAACTTCAAGGGCAAGGCTCTTGGCTTTGTCTATTCCTTGCTGTTCAACGTGGCGAAGCCTAATCGCGATACGGCCTTGCTGGTGAACTACCCGTTCTACGTGTTCAGCCTGTTCTTCTTCTTCCTGGCGCTTGCCCAGTGGTTTAAGCGGAAGAAGTGGGTCGACGTTCCGACTAGTCCTGTAGGCGGGAAGCTTACCACCGAAAAGAAACTACAGATGGTGCCTAACGAGGGGGCTGCACTTGCCGCAGCCGTTTTCCTGGGGGGCATGCCTATCTATCTGCTCCAGGCTCGATCTGCTTCCACGGAAGTACTGTATATTTTCCTTCTTTCCGCTCTTATGGCTTGGTATGCCTTTGTGCCTGCCAACAAGGTGACCTGGAAACACTTCCTCCTGACCGTGCCTCTGCTTGGATTCTTTGCCCAGACACGTCAGGAAACGGTTTTCGCCTTTATTCCTTTTGCCTTGTATTACCATAAGTACTTCCTGGAGAAGTTCTACAGACTGCCCGCCTTTGTGGCTGCGGTTGTCTTTGTGAGCTGGCCTTCCGTCAATACTATGGCCGCTTACCGAGGCTATGATTTCCAGGGGGGCGAACATGCGGCTCATTCCCTGGATAACTTCATATTCAATATGAAGACCAATCTGGAAGTGATGATGAATCTGGACAAGGATCCCGCTTTTGGCGGCATCATGCAGAATCCCTTCTACACCAGTTTCACTGTCATTCTGCTGATAGCCACGGTTTGGCTGCTGATTCGTACCATTGTCTGGCGTAAATACTGGCGAGGCCTTGTTCTGGGACTTGCGTTCTGTATCCAGATTTTCGTCATTCTTTTGAATGTTTCTGGTACTTTCACCATCGATATCAATCAGCGCTACGTGCTTGTGGCCTTGCCTTTGTTTGCCTTGATTATGGCGTTGGGCCTTTATGATGCACTGCAGTTTGCTACCAAGATGAGGGTGGATGCCGCTGGTAATATTGTTGCCGTAGTAGCTTGCTTGCTTTCCTTGGGACTGATGGTTTATCATGGGGATAGCTTCCGCAACAACATGCTTTATTACAGGAATAAGCTCCTTGCCGAAGAAGACTATCTGGACCGAGCTCTGGAAAACTACCCGGAAAATTCCATTTTCATTTATGCTCGTCCCTGGCAGATGCTTGCTTCCGGTCATAGCTCCTACAGTGAACGTACTTTCATTGGCTGGGATCTGGAAACTTTCGCCCAGAAAATGCGTACCTCCGGCGGAAACATTTATGTAGTCCGCGGTCAGGACGGTTATGGCGAACTGAACCGCAAGAGCCGTGTGGTTGGTTTCAAGACCACCGACCAGATGGATGAAATTCTCAAGGATTATAAGCACGAACGTGTCCTTTGGGAACCGCGTCTGTTTGGCTATCCGCTGGCGATGTACAAGATTAATGCCAAACGCGGTGTGTCGGATTATCAACAGAAGTTCTATGTTAGCGATATGGAAAACAACGCCTTTGTTGTGAACAAGAACTTCCCGGAAGGACTGTCCTGTACTTATTCTCTCAATGGGGAATTGCAGGAAGACTTGCACCTGACTCTGGACGTGGATACCTTGAACCTGGATTCCACCAAGATTGTTAAGGGCATGAACAGGACAAATATTGATTGCCTGATGCCGGATAGTGATACCTTGCATGTGATCAAGGACTTCTTCGTGAATGGGGAAGGTGTACTTCTCCTGTCCGAACTTAGGATGTCCGGCTTTACTCAGGATTGGGGTGAACCTCAAGTCAATACCACGGTGGAACATCGTCGCTTGACTTTGAATGGAACGGCCTATCGTTATGGCATCGGTTCTCATGCGAACTCCAGCCTGGTTTACCGCCTGCCTTCTCCGTTCAAGACGTTCCACGGAACCATTGGCCTGGATGACGAAAGCGTCTGCGGTGATGGCGCTAGCTTTATTGTGGCGGGTGATGGTCGTGAACTGTTCCGCAGTAAGCGCATGTATTCCATGGATGTCCAGAATATTGATGTGGACATTAGTGGTGTGAACGTATTGGAATTGCGAATCGACATGGGCGGTGATAAGGACTGCGACCATGGTGATTGGGCTAATATATGGTTGGAAGCCCGCTAAAAGCTCTGATCGCACCTTTGGACTGGGGATTAGGGCACGCCACTCGCTGTGTGCCTATTATCCGCGAGTATTTGCGTCAAGGAGCCCATGTTGAAATTGCGGTGGTGAAATCCAATGCCGCATTTTTCCGCGGTGCATTTCCAAACTTGCGTCAACGTCTAGTTCCTTCCTACAATATTGTGTATCCCAAGCATGGATACAATATGGGATTGTGGCTTGTCAAAAATGGCGCCCACCTGAATAAGGTCATTCGATTTGAGCATCGCTTTGCGGAAGAGATGGTGGAACGTCACCATTATGACGTGCTGGTGTCGGACAATCGCTTTGGCTTTTACAGCCATAAGGCAAAGTCCATCTACATGACTCACCAGCGACGCATTGCGTTCCCGCCTATGCTTTCCGCTTTCGAGTCGATGGGCATTATGTGGCACTGTTCCATTATGCGTCATTTTGATGAGGTCTGGGTTCCTGATATTCCTGGCGCACCCGGTTATGCAGGGAACATGTCCCATGTGAAATTCTGCCCCAGGCCTGTAAAGTACGTGGGGCTTTTGTCCCGATTCCAGGATGCACGTCAAACGGCCAACCCTCTGGAAACGGTTTCTGTGAACGAGCCTAAGGGGCCTTACCAGTTCGTGGCAGTGGTCTCCGGAGTGGAACCTGCGAGAGGCCGTTTCGAAAAACGTCTTGCGGATATTTTTGGAAGTATTCCTGGAAGGCACGCCATTATCCAGGGGCGTCCCTCTGCGGGTATCAAGACGTGGACGGAAGGCAATACGGATTATTTCACCCATTTGCCTGATGATCAGTTTGCGAATGTGATCAAGTCCGCGAAATGGATAGTTTCCCGTGGCGGTTACAGTACCATTATGGATATGGCTGTACTAGGCGCGAAATGCGTGCTTGTACCTACGCCGGGACAGTATGAACAAGTGGTTCTTGCGAGAGATCTTAGCAAGTCCCATCAGGCGGTTACCCTTGGGGAAGAGGAACTGAATAAGGATTCCTTGCTGGATTCTGTTGACGAATGTGATGTCCAGATTCCTGCCGCACAAAATAATGACTTGCTTAAAACAGCCGTCGTCCAATCTTTTAGAAAAAAGAAAGTTTAATTAGAGAAAAGGAAAAATCATGCCTCAGTTTATTCTCGCATTTCCTATGAATGTTGGCGTTGCCGACAATATTGTGATTAACGAAAACGTTTCCATTGCGGCCGACGCAAAATCCGTCATGATTCCCGGTTGCGGCGTGATGTTTAATGTGGTCCGTAAGGATGCGGTCCCTCAGTTGCTGGATATTTTCAAGGAACACCAGGATATTTCTGCCGAAGCCGCCGCTGCTATTGAACAGCACAAATCCTTATTGTTCCTGCTGGGCGAAGCCAAGTCCATCGAAGATGTGACTCAGGTAAATATGGCCATCCTCAAGCTGTTCTCTGCTGGCGCACAGGGCGTGTATATGCAGCAGTCCGGCGCCGCCTGGAGCGTGGATGGATTCCGCGATGAACTGGGCGATGGGGAATATCCCATGGATCCGTGGATTAACTTTGTGGAACACGGTGACCTGATTTATACCTTGGGCCTTGCCTGCTTTGCCCTGCCTGATTTGAGCATTTCCTCTTCCATTGAAGAAGCCCAGGAAGCCTTGCTTCTGGCTGCTGATAGCCTGTTTGGCGATGGTATTCCTGCCAAGTCCGGTTCCGAAGTGGATCTGGGTGATGACGAAGTTTATGTGCTTCGTTCCGAAACCAAGATCCCGTTCCCCAAGGATTCTCCGGAATTCAACAAGGGCGGCATTCTCCGCCTGAACAAGAAGAAGTAAAGCTATCCTGAGTAAAAACCCAACGTCATCCTGAGCGGCGAAGCCGCGAAGGATCCAGACCTAAAGTTCTATTAAACGAATATGGCCGGGTTTTAAATCGCCTAGTATGAATTGGTCAATTTGAATGCGGACAAGACGCTGGACTTCAAAACCTAAGTGAGCCAGCATTCTGCGGATTTGACGATTCTTGCCTTCGTCCAGCACGATTTCCAGCCAGCAATTCTTTTCGCCTTCCTGGTGCATCTTTGCTGATACCGCATGCATGAATTCCGCTTGTTCTCCAAAGACTCTCGGGGGGACGGTAAAACCGTCCTCCATTTTTCTTAAGTCGTCGGGAGAGGGTTTTCCCGATGTCTGCACCCGATAAACTTTTAAATGTTCTGCAGGTCGGTCCTGCCTAGGCTCCATAATGCTGTTGGCCCATTCCGTATCGTTGGTAAAAAGCAGCAAGCCTTCGCTGGCGGCGTCAAGACGACCTACAGGGGAAGTGTGGGGAACACTTTTTCCAGGATACATCTTGATGTACTGTTCTGCAAAAACTTCCATGACGGTCTTGCGACCTTTTTCATCGTTTGCGGTAGTCACCACGCCGCGGGGCTTGTTCATCATGAAATAGATTTTCTGATTAGCCTCGACTTTCTGGCCGTTGACGGTAATTTCGTCCTGTTCTCGGGCGGGGGCGTCGGGATCAAGTACCTGGCGCCCATTCAGTTTTACGCATCCTTCACGAACAAGAGCCTCTGCCTTGCTACGGCTGCAAAAGCCCCGTTTGGAGATGACGCGGGCGACGCCGTGGGCGCCTTTGGATGGTTTATTGCTCTTGAAATGCATTGCTGATTAAAGTATATAGCTTTTTGTTCAGTTCGTTGTTCAACTGGTCTGCATTTCCCGCATCCGAAAAGTCGCAGTCCTTTCCCCGTTCCCCGCAGATGTCTACGCCTAGAATCCTGTGGTTCTTAAAAAGTACGAGCAGGGTTTCTTCCAGCTGCGTATAGGTAAGGCTTCCCTGATCCCAGTTGGTGGCTGCGTCTTCCTTGCAAAGGGCGTCCTTGTCGATGCTGATGTAAACGTTCGATGTGGATGGAATTTGCGCCAGGACCTGTTCTGCCACGGGAGCTCCGTCCAGGACGTCGCTTTCCTTGATGAAGGTCACTCGGTCGACGTATTTGTCGAATTCTGCGGTAGGGTCTTTTTTCAAGTCTTCGATCAGTTGGTCGGATACCCCAATCAGGATTACGTTTTGAACATTCTTGTTGTGGTCGAGGACTTCCTTGACCCATCCGCCACAACTCAGTATCCCTTCAAAGCGGGGAGGCTGCATGTCGGGATGATGATCAAAAATGACCAGGCTAAACTGCTTTTCAAGCGGGTCTGTCCACAGCTTGCTCATGTAATGATAATTGCCGTTATCGAAGAAGTGGACGCCTGGATGTTCACCGGAATTCTTGTGTACAAAAGGTCGAATTTCCGCCTGTGCATCATCGTCGCAATAGCAGTCTGTACCATTAATTTGGGTGCAATCAAGCCAATTTACATCAGAATTTTGTTTAAGTTCCAGCATGAAAGGCTGTTCTTTGTAAACAAAAGTAAAATCCTGAACGCTTGTTAGAAATTTCATACCGCAAAATTACAAAAAAATTTATTTTTGGCGCCATGATGACCAAGAAACATGTTGCTGTAATTCTTTCGATTATTTCCGTTCTTGCGATCGCCTTTTTTGTCCGCGGCTGGTATGTTTTCTACCAGTGTGGCGCTGTGGAACAGTGCCTGGCGGATTCTAGCTATTTCCAGCATATTGCCAAGTTCTCTGTAACCACCCTCATCACCATTATGGCCTTGTTCTGTGGTAGTAAATACTGTATTTGCAAGCGTGACCGCAGACTTCTCCAGGTAGGCATGCTTTGCGCTTTCTGTGCCGATATTTGCTTCAAGATCCTGCACAATGTGACTCATTTGTTTGAGCATAGTGCTGATTATACTTTGATGGGCATTAACTTCTTTATGGTTTTCCAGTCCATCTTTATTTATCGCCACACTCGTACCAGTGATACGGATGATCATGTTCCTTGGATTATTGTAATTCCCTTTGCAGTGATGTTCGTTTTCAATGCGCTTCACCTTTTCGGTGTGTTTGAAGCAGCCCTGATTCCTACTGTTGCAACTTATGCCGCATTCCTGATCTGCTCTCTGATTGTGGCTTGTAATGTCCCGAAGATTGGCTATTTCTCTCCGAAGAATTCGACCATCATCAAGTATGGCATGATTTTGTTCTTCCTTGGTGATGTTTGCGTGGGCTTGTCCCTTGCAACTGGCCCGGATCACAGTATCCAGGAAATTGTGGCTACTGTTGCCAATAATTTCGTCTGGTATTTCTATGTACCCGCTCTCCTTTGCCTGGTATTGAGCGGCTACAAGAGAGATTAATTCTGGATTCGGAATTCTTCAAGAACGACATCCTTCTCGTTGGGGCGAGAATTCTTCGTTAATAGGTAGAAGATGGGGGTGTCGCAGGCGGCAAGCAGCATCTTGAATACGTACTGGCCTACCATCATGGAAAGGAGAACGGGACGCATTTCTGCTTGGAACAGCCAACCAAAACCAAGGCCGAAAGCGATGCCGATAAATACCACGGTATCCAGGATCTGGCTGGTCATGGTAGAAGCATTGTTCCAGATCCAGCGATGTTTCGTATCCCCATGTTTTGCGATGTAGCGGTCACGGATATTGTGGAATACCCAGATGTCCCATTTTTGGGCGATGAGGTAGCCTGCAAGACTTGCCACCACGAATACCCAGTTTTGTCCCAGGAGCTTCACGTAGGTTTCTTGCATGTTGGCATCCGCTGCGGGGAGGTGCTGGGTCAGCAATATCAAGAGGGTGGCGAATACTTGACCCACTAAGCCGAAAATGACCGCCTTGTTGGCTTCTTTCTTTCCCCAGATTTCTCCGATGACATCAGTAGCGAGAAAAGTGAATGCGTAGCAAACTCCTGCGCCAGGCAAGGTAATTTTGCTTCCAAAAAGGCTAAAGCCCGTGTACATCAGTTTGGCAGTGACTACGTTTGATATGACGAGGCCGACGGTAAAGATGATATTCAGAAGAATTAAGTTTTCGTTAGTCTTTTTCATTGTTTTAAATCCTTATGGGATTGCAGGGTCCTTTGCGTTGTTGGCTTCGAATGCTCGGGCGCGATCGATGCAGGTGCCGCATTCGCCGCAGGGCTTTTCGCCACCTTCGTAGCAACTCCAGGTCAGTTCAAAGGGTACCTTCAGCTCGAGGCCTTTTTTGACGACTTCTGCTTTTGAAAGTCCTGCGAAAGGCGCTGTGACGCGAACCTGCTCGTAGGTGCCGATGGAGATGGCTTTGCTCATGGTATTCACGAATTCTTCGCTGCAGTCGGCGTAGGCGTTGCCGGCGGCATCATCGCCATGGGCGCCCAGGTAAATTTCAACGTCATCATTTTCAAAAATGCTTTGGGCGAGGCTTGCACAGACGCTGAGCATTAAACCGTTGCGGAAGGGAACGTAAGTGGAAACTTTCCCTTTGGCGGCGGCAGGCTGCGTGATGCTTGCGGGCTGCATGACGGCTTCTGCTGCGGCCTTGTTGTCGGCAATTTGCTGCTCGTAGCTTTTGTGCTCGATCGCTTGATTAGATTGGCTTAGCAGGGAACAGTTGGAAAATTGCAGCACGCTGGACAAGTCAAATTCGTAATGGGCAAGCTTGTAATAATCAGCAACCTTGCGGGCGCATTCCAGTTCCTTGTTGTGTTTTTGACCGTAAAAAATTGAAGTGGTGGCGACGTTTTCTGCACCGTACTTTGCCACAGCCATGGCAACGCACACGGTAGAATCAACACCGCCCGAAGAAAGGACGATTGCTTTTTTCATATTGAAATCAGGTATGAGGTCGCAGCCCTATTGGACTGCTTTGATGTGCGAGATGAGAAAAAATGAAAGTTTATAACTACCAACAGCCAACAATCAACTGTCTACTACTTATACTCTCTGCGGTCGACGCTTGCGAACAAGCGGTCGATTGCCTTCTGTTCGTACACGGTACCCGGTTTGCCGTAGTTGGCGAAGGGGTAGATGGAAATTCCACCGCGGGGAGTGAAAATACCTTCCACTTCGATGTACTTCGGGTCCAGAAGTTTTACCAAGTCCTTCATGATGATATTGGCGCAGTCTTCGTGGAAGTCACCGTGATTGCGGAAACTGAAAAGGTACAGCTTCAAGGACTTGGATTCCACAATGTACTGGTCCGGCACGTAGTTGATGCGGATTTCCGCAAAGTCCGGCTGACCTGTTTTCGGGCAGAGGGATGTAAATTCCGGGCAGTTCAGCATGACCATGTAGTCATTGTCCGGATGCTTGTTGGGGAATCGTTCCAATACTTCGGGATCGTAATCGTATTTGTACTTGGTGTTCTGATTGCCAAGTAAGGTGACGCCTTCAAGTTCTGCGTCGGTGCGGCCGCATTTCTCGGTCATTTTAGCTCCTAGTTTTGTTTTGAGACAGGAGGTTTTCGAACTGTCTACTTTGTTAAGCGGGGAGCAATGTAGAAAAAATTGGGAAGGCTTTCAAGGTTTGCAAGGTGAAGTGCGCCCCTTGATGCCCTATTTAAACCGTTTGCAGAATTTGCAACTTTGGCAGAAGGGATGGCGAAGTTCGTGATTTGCGAATCCTTCACGGATATTTGTAGCCATGGGGGAGGATAGAATTTCTGTCAAGGAATTTTCCTGAATATGGCCTAAGGTGATTTGACCGCTATGATCTAGACAGCAGGCCACAACGCGGCCATCGTGGAGAATGGCGCAGTGAGTGTCCAGGGCGCGACAAGTTCCTTTTGAGGAAAGAGTCTCGCCACCTGCGGGCCATTCAAAGCGGGAGTCCTGATGAATATAAATGCGGCCTTCCACAAGGAAGCTTTTGTGACGGCTGCAAAAATGTTCCAAAGTAATGGGAGCGCGGTTTTGCTCAGCAGCGCTGTTCTGGCCTGCGACGCAGTTCTCGCTTGAGGAGTCCGTGCGACCAAATGCTTCATTCACCTGCTTCAGCATGTAGTTGTTCCAAGCGTTGGAACTTTCGTCACCTACGTTCCAAAGACGTAAATTGATGTACAAGTCCGGCCGTTCCACGGCAGCCATGCGGCAGAAATCCAGAACGTTTTGCAAATAACTGCGGGCTTCATCCAAAGGCAATTCTGCGTAAGCGTGGGTGGAAAAATTCACTTGACGCACGGCGGAAGAGGCAAGAATGGCTTTCCCTACACGCTCAATGGTGGTGCCGTTGGTGGTGAGTGTTAGTTGTAACTTCTTGTCATTAATTCTGACGCTTGAAACCTGCTCCAATTTTTTAAGGAAATTTCCAAAGCTCGGATGGAGCGTAGGTTCTCCAAGTACATGGAAGTATACTTGTTCTGTAACGGTTGCTGCTTCCCTTAAACAACGTTCAAAAAGTTCCGACGACATGAAGGTTCGCGGCGTAGAATCGGCACGGGATCCGCAGGGGCAGAAACTGCAGTGCAGATTGCAGACATCCGTGATTTCAATATAAACGCCGTTCATTCTTGAGTGTCTTGCCACAGTGCGTCATGCCGAACTTGTTTCGGCATCAGCTTAAAACTTCAGTTTCAATTTCTTCTGGTTGTAAATGCTTTGGCCACCATTGCAAACGTAGGCTGCAACGCAAGTCACAAAGAATACCGGCAAAGTGTCAAAACCAAAAACTTCGCAACCAATCAAAATGGGGGCCCACAAGGTGTTGGTGGCACTTCCGAATACGGCTGCATAACCAAGTGCTGCAGCCAACGGGAAGGGGAGGCCAAAGGTTGCTGCAGCCACTGCACCGAGGGTTGCGCCAATGCTGAACAACGGGGTTACTTCACCGCCCTGGAAGCCTGCTGCCAAAGTGAGAATCGTCAGCACTACTTTCAAAATCCAGTCATAATTGTGGATGCCGGCGGCGACTCCGTCTGTTCCAATGAAGCTAAGGTCGATCAAGTTGGTGCCCAGGCCGGAATAACGGCCCTGCCAAAGAAGCAAGAAAATCGCGGAAAGCGAAACGCCCATGATGGCGATGCGCTTGATGGGGTTGGGAAATTTCTTGGCGAAGAAATTCTTGGCCAGGCTCAACAGCTTTGCGAAACCTCCGCCCACAATGCCAAAGAGAATACCAATCAGCGCAAGTTTTACAATAAAGTTCATGTCCAAGGCTCCGTCATTCATAAAGAGCCCTGCTACATCCAGGTTGCCGTTTGCACCAAGTAAATCGTTCAGGTCTACGCTAAATTTTTCAAGACCCAGCATATTGGAGACCTTGCAAGCTGCAAATGCCGCTACAACAGCCGGAAGCAAGGCTATCAAATCCATGTGACCAACAATCAGGACTTCCAGAGCGAATGCGGTTGCCGCCAGAGGAATCTGGAAAAGTCCGCTAAAGCCTGCGGCCATGCCTGCCACCAGCAAAATATGACTGGCATTTTCGAAGGGGAACTTTTTGCTGATGTTGTGACCGAGGGTGGCTCCAATTTGTACTGCGACACCTTCACGGCCGGCACTACCGCCGAACAAATGAGTCACCCATGTGGTTACGGCAACCAAGGGAATCAAGCGGAGGGGAATGTTGTTTTCCTTGCCCTGGCCTACTGCAAAAACAAGACCCATGCCACGTTCTGCTCCCTTGCCAAACTTCTTATACAGCAGTACTATGCCTGCACCAGCCAAAGCAAGTGCCGGAATAAAATACAGCGGATTTGCATCACGGAGCCCGCCAACAGCTAGCAGTACCTGGCCAAAGAAAGCCATCAACGCACCGATGGCTGCACCCATGGCGGCTGCCACGATGGTTAGTACGGGAATGGCGAACCACTTCTTGAAAAATCCGCCTACGCGGGCCTTCATCTGTTCTTTCGCCATCTTCATCATCTGCTCCTTCATCTCGGGAGACATGCCGGCGAACTGTTCCTTAAACTGATTGTATTTATTAAAATCCATGCTAAACTCTTTTTTGTTTTTTCGGAGGAAAATGTAGAAAATGAAAAAGTCCAACGGGGTTTCCGCTGAACTTTTAAATTTGCTTAGATTGCCTCGTTACGAGCGCTCCTCGCAATGACTTTTCGCAAGGTTTGCGAAGCGCTTGTTAAAGACCGCCCTATTGCAGACCGAATGGTTTAAAGTCCGCTCAATTACAGACCGCTCAGTTCGCGGGCCTTGGCTTCCACGCCTGCGGTGTCCTTCGGGTCCTTCAGCATGATGTTCACGAAAACGGAACCTGCGACAACTGCATGCACGTGCTTACAGAGAACCTTGGACTGTTCGCCGGTACGAATACCGAAACCGCCAAGCACCTTTGCGCCGCCCTTGCCCACGGTGTCCAGGAAGTCGAGAGTTGCCTGGTCGATGACCGTCTGGGAGCCGGTAGTACCTGCGCGAAGTGCGGCGTAGATGTACTTGAAACTCTTGGATGCCATTTCTTCGAGGCGAGCCTTGGTCATGCTGGGGGCTGCCACCGGAATGTTATCCATGCCGTACTTGGCGCAAGCGGCGGTGAGACCTTCGTCGTTATCGAAGGGAAGGTCCGGAATGATGCATGCGCTAACGCCTGCGTCCTTGCACATCTTCACGAAGTTTTCAACGCCCGGAGTAAATGCCAGGGAGCCGTAAGTCATGATGTAGATGGGGGTGTCCGGATGCATGTCGTGAATCTTCTTCACGATTTCAAGACCCTGCTTGGTGGAGTAGCCTTTTTCCAAAGCTACGGTAGAAGCGGTCTGAATAGCGGGACCGTCGGCGCTGGGGTCGCTAAAGGCCAACTGAATTTCCAGAATGGAAGCACCACCCTTAACGAGAGCGTCTGCGATGGCAATAGAAGTTTCACCGTCGGGAAAACCGGCGATCAAATGGGACATTAAAGTTATCGGAGCTTTAGTTTGCATATCAATATCGTTTTGATTAAAAAAATCTCGTGTTTATAGAATTATTAGGGGTCAGGGGCTAGGGTCTAGGGGCTAGTGAAAATTCTGTACCCTATACCCTGTACCCTACACCCTATTTATTCATAATCTCTGCGTCGTGGATGTCCTCGTTGTTTTCAAGGCGCTTCAGTTCAGCTGCCAGGAATTCCTTCCACTTTTCGGGGCGGAACACAGGGCTCGTGATGAAGATGTCCTTGTCGCCGCGGCCACTCATGTTGATGATGATGGCCTTGTCCTTGGGGAATTCCTTGGCGATCTTCATGGCGGCGGCACCGGCGTGGGAACTTTCAAGAGCAAAGAGAATGCCTTCGTTCTTGGCGAAGAAGTTCACGGCTTCCAATGCTTCCTTGTCCAGAATGCTGGTGAATTCCACGCGGCCACATTCGCCGAGGGCTGCAAGCTGCGGGCCAATGCCCATGTAGTCGAGACCTGCGGAAATGGAGCGTGTGGGCTGAGACTGACCGTCGTCATCTACCAGGAACTTGCTCTTGTAACCCTGAACGATGCCCACCTTGGCGGCATTGCCCACCATGCGGGCTGCGTTTTCGCCCAGCTTCGGGCCTACGCCACCGGCTTCTGCGCCGATAAGACGAACGTTCGGATTTTCGATAAACGGGGTGAACACGCCGATGGAGTTGGAACCACCGCCTACGCAAGCCACGATGGCTGCAATGTCGATGTTGCGTTCTGCAGCCTGGCGCTTTACTTCTTCACCGATGATGCTCTGGAAAGTACGGACGATATCGGGGAACGGTGCGGGGCCGAGAGCGGAACCCAGAACGTAGTGGGTGGTAGCGAAGTTGGTTGCCCAGTCGCGCATGGCTTCGTTCACCGCGTCCTTCAAGGTGCGGCTACCGCTGGTGACAGGCACCACCTTGGCGCCGTAAAGCTCCATGGTGGCAACGTTGGGCTGCTGACGACGAACATCCACTTCGCCCATGTAAACGATACATTCAAGACCAAGCTTTGCACAAGCGGCTGCAGTGGCGAGACCATGCTGGCCAGCGCCAGTTTCTGCGATAATACGGGTCTTGCCCATCTTCTTTGCCAAGAGGCACTGACCGATGGCGTTGTTAATCTTGTGGGCGCCTGTGTTTGCAAGACCTTCCAGCTTGATGTAGATCTGTGCGCCGCCCAGAAGTTCTGTTGCGGTAGGGGCATAGTACAGCGGAGTTTCGCGGCCGATGTAGTCGCGCTGGATAATTCGCAATTCTTCCAGGAATTCCGGATCCTTGATGTACTTGTTGAAGGCTTCTTCAAGATCGTCCAGAGGGCGACGGATGATTTCGGCTACATACTTGCCGCCGAACTTGTCGAAAAAGCCGTTATCTGATTCTACCAGAGATTTTGCCATATGTGGTTCCTCTATGCTGTCGTTCAGAGAAAAACTGCTGATGCATTTTTCCTCTGAGTGTCACCCTGAGCGGAACTGCTGAAGTTCATTCCTCAGAGTGTCATCCTGAGTGGAGGCGAAGCCGTAGCGAAGGATCTAGAATCATCAACTCGCGGGCGCGCAACTCTCAAAATGACATTTTGTTTTAAACGCCGTAAAAATAGCTTTTTTAGGCGCAGGCCCTGGATTACCTGGAGGATTCTAAATGTCTTTGGGGAAAAATAAAAGCCTCCAGGGAGTCTGGAAGCCTTTTGCCTTGATCAACTATACTTGCAAAAACCAGACTCTATGTTAGAGCCCGCGCCACCATCGGCCGTCAAAGTTTTCGCAAAGCACGTTAATCATCTTCATGTTTAAAATTTATGAATATCACAAAAAATTGGCAAGGGAATGGGGAGGAATTATAGGGAAAATTTGCTGGAGGTAAGCTGTAGTTCCCCCAGGTTCAAAAAGAGTCTCTATAGGTCTTTAGGGTTAATTACGTCTTTAGGGTTAATTGATTCTTCGGAACTTTGGCTGTACCACCAGTCTTTAGGGTTAATTACGTCTTTAGGGTTAATTGATAGTTTAAAGTCTTTGATATTTTCGAAAGCAATGAATTTATATAGGTCTTTGAAAGATTTTGAAATGAAAAAAATAAGATATACATAGACGACAAGTAACATAAGAAAGACGGTGCCTAAAAGGATGAAGGGGGTGAAATATGTAAGGATATGTCTATTATTGATTGATATAAAAGGCTCGTTTTTTAGCTCATCACCTATTAGAATTTTGGCAAGAAAGTTAGTAGGTTTGACTAGGATATGTGCTAAAATAGAGTATAGGATAATTAATAGGACAATTAATAGGACAATGAAAAGGAATATAGAATTTAAGTTAAGCTTAGAAAAAACTTTAGGAAGAATCGCTATGAGACTATGAATTAAAATTGAACCCAATTTCGGTTTCTCCTTTAGTGTTATCACATATACGTTTTAAATTTTCATTCATATTAGATAAAGTTTTGTTATCAATATCTATTTTATATTGACTTTCACCACCTCGTTCCCATCTATCTCTAGCCATTCTAACTCTATCATTCTTTTCAGCCAAAGCATTTATCAATTCGCTATTTTCCGATAAATTCAAATTCAATGACGTTAAACATTCTTCCACTTCTTTATTTTGTACAACATCATTAGTTGGTGTTGGTATTGGTGTATAAACATCTTTATTTTTATAAATTCTATCAGATACTTGCTTTTCAGTATTAAGTAGTGCTTCAGGTACACCTTCATTATCTGTATTTTCTTTAGTTGCTTCTGAAAGATTCTTAAAATCATCAGATTGACCGAACAACGATTCATCTTTTTTCCTTTCCATATATTTTCGGGCAGATGCCATAATGGCGGCCTGATCATCCTTAGACATTGAATATATTTCTTGCTCAAGCTGGGCGCCGTCTAAGCAAGCTGATAAAGTTCCCGAAAAGCACTTCTCCCATGCATCTGCATATCTTTTAGCAACTACATCGCGAAAATCGCCACCGCAAGCAGATAAAGCAAGGGTGACGATTAATAAGAAAAATAGATTACGTACAAAACTAAAACAATTCATTCTTTGTAACGATTTTGGCATCGCCATTTTTGAATACATAGACAACGTCGCCAACAACAGGCTGAAAATCAAGTTCCTTGATGTTAATATCGAAAAAAGACCCGTCGTTGGCACCAATAGAAACTCGATCTTCTAACACTCGTACAATCTTTGCACATTTTGAAGAATTTGTTTTTACGGCATTGACTGTTGAGTTCGGTATATAAGTTGCGGTAGATTGTTCAAAAGAATTATCTTCCTGGTGAAAAGGAACGCCGAAATCATTTTCTTCATCATCTCCACGTTGACAACACAAATAAATGAACCAAAATATGCCAACAATTGGCACTAGGATTATAAAATACCACGCACCGCTCCTATTGATATCGTGCATACGACGCCAGGTGAGAGCCAAATGAGGAATAATAGTTGCAAGTGCGAAAAGATAATACAAAACATCAAAAATATCAGAGATTCTTACAAGAGTCTTGGCCGTCGAAAGGGTAATGTTTCTTGATGAGTACAGCGATTCTGCCAGCCCATAGAAAATACCTGACATAATCAGAATAGCAAAAACTATAAGGGCGTTGAACAGAACGAACGTCCAAAACTGTTTGCGGGTTGCTCGCCCACTAAACTTGACATATTTTTTGAATGCATCAATATAACATGAGAAAGCGGACATGTCACTTGATTCATAAGCCAATAGCGGACTTGCCTGGACATCACCTGTCGCAGCAGAATTTGCAAACGGTTTTCCACACGCCTTACAAAATTTCACATCGGCATCTTCATGTGCTTGGCCGCAATTTCTACATCTTTTCATATTTTCTCCTGTTGACAAACTTGACTGCTAAATGTGACTAGATTTCGTAAGACATGCTACAATCCATAATCGTGCCAGACGAAAAACGCCCCATCGTCGATCATACATGCTATCGCAAATAAACTCGACACAATGAAAAATGCGCACGTGAATATGAACAAACGCTGCTTAAACACTTCTGATGCATTAGGGTATAAGGCTTTTCCCCATTTGTCTGCATAAGTTCCTGATTTCAATTCATAAGAATCAACAATTACCCAAGCATTCAATCCCAATAAGCCAAAATCAAAGACCAGCATGCTAAACACGTAAAGAGCTGCCTTCGCAATGCCCTTGGCAACATTTCCCGCATAAAAATCGTGAACGCCAATGGCTCCACACCAAAAGCACAACCACATAGCCGTTTTTTGCTCTTTCAGGGAAGTTTCCGTATTCGTTAATTCGTCCCCCAGACTATTGGGAGAAGCAACGGCGTCAGATGTTGTTTGTTTTAACGAATTACCACAAGATGTGCAAAATGCAGCATCATCTTGAACGGGCGCATCACATTTAGAACAGAACATAACATTAAATCCAGAAAATAAACTTCAATGTCAAATGTAAAAAAAAAAAACCAATGTCAAGTTTTTTTTAAAATTTCAAAGGAAAAAATGAAAAAAAAGCTTTCATCCTAAAAAACCGTTGTTTAAAAACAAAAAAGTTTCAAATAACATTCTGACTATCGGGTAAATGCGGTTAGATCAATTCCGAGCCGTTTTATTTAGTATTTTCACCGGGTTCAAAAAGAACCCCTATAAGATATCCTTTGCTAAGATGTCAAGAACTCAATAAAATCCTTGGCCTTGGGCCAGATTTGAACGCCTTCGGTTTAAAAGAAATACAATGTTGCGATTCAATTTATTATATTAAAGGCATGGTCAATGTTTCCGATAAATTGCTGCAGCAAATCGTTCAGTTCGCAAAGAAGTGTGAACTGAGTCGTGTGGTGCTGTTTGGCTCCCGCGCCCGCGGAACCAATAGGGATCGTAGCGACGTTGACCTGGCCGTAACAGGCAAGAACGTTTCCGATTTTCAGTTCATGCTGGAAGATGAGGCTGATTCGCTCCTGTCTTTTGACGTTGTGGATATGGAATCGATTATATCGCAAAAGCTGAAGCAGAACATCGAACGTGAGGGGGTTTGCCTCTATGCAGAAGTTTGAAAATTTCAAGAATTGCTTCGAAGTTCTGAAAAAGTCTGAAAAGGCAAAGGCTTTGGCGGATGAGATTTATAGAACTGGTGTAATAGGCCAGTTTGGTTTGGCTTTTGAGTTGGCCTGGAAAACTCTTCAAGAGTTGATGCGAACCCATGGAATCGAGGAGGCCGAGAATGGATCTCCTCGAGAAATTCTTCGTGCAGGATTTAAGTATGGATTCCTGAATGATGAATCGGTGTGGCTTCAGATGTTGAAGGATCGCAATTCTGCAACGCACATTTACGACGAAGATGCATTTAATGCGGTTTTGGACCGCGTCTATTCAAGTTATATTAACTTGTTTGATAACTTCAAGACGATCTTGGAATCCAAGATTTCTGTGCTAGAGAACTCTGCCGAAAATAAGCTGTAGTTTTCCCCGGTTTCGAAACGAGTTTCTGTAAGATGAATTGACTAAAAAGTCGAACTTTTGTGTTGCTTTGGGGAGGAAAGTATTACCAATCACGCCTATAAGGGGGCAAAGAGGGAGGTGCGGGGCTCAGGTTATGTATGTTTATGTGTTATGGGTAGTATTTTTCGTTCAGTATTTCAGGAAAAGTATGACCTGTTAAACGAAAATGGATGATAGTTGAGTTAATTTGTTTGTGAAAAATCATACTTTTGTTGTTGGTTTTTATGAAAAGTATGACTTTTTTGCTCACGAACATGCTGGTAAACGCCATTTCTCGCACATGAACGGTATTTTCTTTCCCCTGGTTCAAAAAGAACCCCTATAAGATAAATCATCAAGGTATCGATTAGGAACATAGCCAAAAATGCGTATATTCGATAATTGGATATACACATTAAAAAAATCGTAATGTCCGTTATCAGGGAGTAAGAAGGGGAGTTTTCTTCATCTTACCATTTGTTTGAGCCGGCTGAATTTGACTCTAACGAGACTGATTCCTAGAATCAGTCTCCTTCAACATTCTGCGGAGCACGTTCAAAGAAAATCGTAAGCAGATTTACCTTTATAAAAAAGCCCTGTTTAGCAGCCCGATTTGTCACTTCGAATTGCGCTCCCCCGCCAATATAGACAAGCCCCAAATTCGCCCTTATCCCAAGTTCCTCGGTATAGCCAACTTCTCCAAAATGGACATTCTTATCGTTATCTTTATAAAACCACCATTCAAAAGCATGGGATTCCATAATAGACAAACCTAGGACATTATTTCCGAACAGATTGAAAAGTGTAGAACCGGAAGAAAGCCACAATCCACCTACACAAATTTTTCCAAACACGGAATTTGAATCACTAACATTCACCGCATTCAAACCTAAGCCCAAAATAACTAGTGCTGATAAGCTCCCAAAAGACACGCGAGAATCAGATTTAAAATCAAGTTGGGGTGCATATTCAAAGGAAATGCGATTCGTTTCAAACGGAGAGAATCCAGAGATCGTCAAGCCATTGATTTCACTTCGTCCGCTTGTGGAATAGCCTCCGCCAACAAGAATTATTGCCGGAAGATTTTCCTTATCCCCCATAAAGCTTTCTTTAGGAGCATCCGCAAAAGCAAACTTTGCGCACAGAAATACCATGGAACCCAAAAGTCTATGCAATCTGAATATCAAATTTTTCATTTTTCGCAAAATGGAATTGCCCTTTTCTGGTTTTGCAAAGTTTACTTGTTTTCCCCTGGTTCAAAAAGAACCCTTATAAGACAAACTCCTTCACCCTAAAACCTTCGTAAAGCGGCAACATCAAGGTTTCGGTTTCTTCGACACTAGCGGTTCCCGCATTTTTCATGGAAAGTTTTAAACCTTTTTTCGGCTTGAATTTTTTGCAGAACTGGTTGTAACTTTTGGCTTTAGTGTGCTTTTCTGCTTTGACTTCGATAGGAATCAATTCGTTCCTGACCTCAAGGAGAAAGTCAAGTTCGGCGGTGTTTTCTGAACGCCAGAAATAAGGATAGAAGTTTTGCTTTAGAAGTTCGTTTAGAACAAAGTTTTCTGTAAGCGCGCCCTTGAAGGTTGCGTAAAGAGGAGTCTCGTTAAGGATTGTCTGCGGGTCCAGACCGGATTTTACGCGAAGCAAACCTACATCGCTCATATAGACTTTGAAGATCGATCCTTCTGCGCTGTTTGAAAGCGGGAGTTCCGCGTTGGTAACGCACTCGAGCTTATGCAGCAGACCTGCGCTGAAAAGCCATTGCAAAGCGTCTTCTAGATCTGCGGCTCGCTTGCCCGCCTTGACATGGGAGAAGACAAACTTGTTGTTGTCCTTTGCAAGCTGCTTTGGCACGGAATCCCAAATCAGGTGTAGCTTTGGAACGTCGTGAATGGGGGCGTGCTTTGAAAAGTCGTCGCTGTAATCCTTCAGGATGTTGGAAAGAACCTGGCTGACGGCTTCAAAGTCGTGAGTTTCAAAAAAGGTGGCTACAGCTTCGGGCATCCCTCCAACAATATAATAGTAGCGCAACAACTTTTCGAGAGGCTCTGCGAAAACAGTTCGTAGCGGTTCAAAAGCTTCAGTGGACTTGACCGCCTGCAAAAGAGTCTCGCCGTTTTCGCTAGCCATGACGAATTCCTCGAAACTCATGGGGAACATCTGCAGGCGTTCCACCTTGCCCACGGGGAATGAAATTTCTTGTTGCCGGATGACGACGCCGAGAAGTGAACCCGCGGCAATCACATGGAGTTCCGGCATGTTTTCGCAGAAGTATTTTAGGCTGGTGATTGCCTTGGGACACGCCTGAATTTCATCAAAGAAAAGCAGGGTTTTGCCCACTTCGATTTTTTGACCGGAATAAAGGGTTAGCTCGCGAACGATGCGGTTGACATCCAGATCGTAATCGAAAATGGATTTCAGGGCTTCGTTGCCTTCAAAATTGATGTAGGCGAAATTTGCAAATTCCTGCGCACCAAATTCCTTGATTGCGTAAGTCTTTCCGCACTGTCTGGCCCCGGTTATTACCAGTGGCTTTCGCTTAGTTTTGTTTTTCCAATCTAAAAGTTGATTGCTGATGGATCTCTTCATAGTACTGAAAATACATTTTTCCTATGAATTTTGCAAATGTTACTGCGTTTTTTATATGAATAATGCGAAAATAACGCTTTTTGGTTGTAGATTTTGCTTTTCCCCAGGTTCAAAAAGAGCCCCTATAAGATGCCCCTATAAGATTGAGGCTGACAGAAGATGATCATAGGAAGAAACTCCTAGAACAGGATCCTAATTTTTATTATAGCGTGTTTTTCTAGATTATATGAAATGATAATCAAGATGAATTATGACACTATATATGTAAGCGACTATAAGTCTCCAGACCAAATATGCGCACAGGCATCAAGAATAGTAAAGAATATTGGATGTAGAATAGAAAGGGATTTTTTCTCTAATATTTCTGACATTATTTCGAATTTTATTAGTACACTTGTTTTTCCAATGTTAGGTTTTTCTTGGTTTAAAGTTTCGTTAGAATCACTTATACAATCAAACAAGGAATATGTTGAGTCAATGAACATGGAATTCAGGAGGCTGGAAAACGGAAGACTGGACCACGTTCACTTCTACACTGAGGGATTCATTGACTACGTTCCGAAGGACGATGAGATAAGGGCTGACCCTTTGGCCTATGTGGAACACCATTCCAAGGTAATAAGGAACTTCGCCTTAAGCCTTATATCGTAACTGTTTTTTCTTATGGATTGATAAGGTCCCATCTGCAAAATGCGCAGGTGGGGCTTCTTTTTTTATTCATTAGAAAAATATACGATGAGGTTTTGAGTATAATGCCAGTTTTAAACACGCTTGATATGGTTGCCAACGCAATCAGTATTCCCCTGGTTTAAAAAGAACCCCTATAAGATCTCCTTTGCTAAGATACCTTATTTTATGAGGGTTGGCAAACGATTGTGCGCGAAAAAAATTAGAAAAATTCAATAAAATCCTTGGCGCTGGGCCAAATTTGGACGCCTTTGGCGTCCGCTCTACGCCTCAGCAATGAAAACAAATGAATTTGTTTTCGCTGCATTCGGCTTGAACGTTTTTGGGCCAAATTTTGGGCGCCTTAGTAAAGCCAAAATGACTATAGATATCATTGAATTCGCGGTCAGACATGCTGAATAAGCAGACCGTTGATCAAGGCTTAGTGCTGGGTAAATTCTTTATAGGAAATGCAATGTTGCGATTCAATTTGTTATATTAAAGGCATGGCTAACATTTCCGATAAGTTGCTGCAGCAGATCGTTCAGTTCGCAAAGAAGTATGAACTGAGTCGTGTGGTGCTGTTTGGTTCCCGCGCCCGCGGAACCAATAGGGAACGTAGCGATGTTGACCTGGCCGTAACTGGCAAGAATGTTTCCGATTTTCAGTTCATGCTGGAAGATGAGGCTGATTCGCTCCTGTCTTTCGACGTCGTGGATATGGGAACGATTGTGTCGCAAAAGCTGAAGCAGAACATCGAACGTGAGGGAGTTTGCCTCTATGCAGAAGTTTGAAAATTTCAAGACGACCTTGGAATCCAAGATTTCTGTGTTAGAGAACTCTGCAGAAAATAAGCTGTAGTTTTCCCGGGGTTCAATAATTCGACGACGATTCTTGAATCAAATGGAATCGTTTAACAGGAAGTTGATGATTCCCATGGTCATGATGCCGTCGTTATCGTAACGGGGCGTCATTTGCCCTTTGACAACGATGATCTTCTTGAAACTGTCGCGGGTATTCAGGAGGGGTCTCTTTTCCTGAAACTTTTTTTCGGCATCGTCAATATTCAATGCGGACTGTATGTACAATTTTTCGCCGCCCCGGGTTGTGACAAAATCTACTTCCAGCTGGACTCTGCTGTTTTTTCCGTTGTTCTGGGTGTTGATTTCTACAATACCTACGTCAACCATGTACCCGCGGAATCTCAGTTCGTTATAGATGATGTTTTCCATCACGTGGGTTTCTTCTACCTGCCTAAAACCGAGGCGGGCGTTTCGGAGCCCCACATCTTCGAAGTAGTACTTGGACGGGGTGTTGATGTAACGCTTGCCCTTGATGTCGTAACGAATCGCCTTGCTGATGAGAAAGGCGTCCTCGAAGTAAGATATGTATTTGCGGATGGTGTTGTCTGAGATGGTCTTGTTTTTGAGACTCTTGAATGTTTTAGAAAGTTTGATTGGATTGGTCAAGGATCCCACAGACGACGAAAGGATATTCAGGATTTCATCCAGTTCGCTCCCGTTACGAACCTTGTATCGTTCAAGAATGTCGGCCACATAGATTTTATCGAAAAGTGACTTGAGGTAATTCGCTTTTTCTTCGGGCGATTCAAAGGATAAGGTCAAGGGCATGCCGCCGAAAAGAACATAACTGTCCCAGGCCTCCAGGGCGCTGCCTTTGTATGCCGTTGAAAATTCGCTGAAACTCAACGGGAATACGTGGATTTCGTCGCCGCGACCACGGAATGTGGTGATGACATCGCTTGAAAGCAAGTGTGAATTGCTCCCCGTGACATAGACGTCCACATTATCAATGTGCAGAAAACTGTTTAAAACATCTTCGAATTCATCCAGGTATTGGATTTCGTCCAGCAGAATATAGTAGGTCTTGGAATCTGCAATTTTGCTCTTGACGAAATCGAGCATGGTGTCGGGATTTCGAAGTTCCTTGTTCGAACGGTCATCCAGGGCAATTTTTATGATGTGAGCGTCGTCAACGCCTTGTTCCTTGAGTCTTTGGACAAAGAGCTTGAATAGCAGAAAAGACTTGCCGGAGCGTCTGCTACCGGTAATGACCTTGATGAGGCTGTTTTCCTTGTGCCTGAGTAGCCTTTCTATATATGAATTACGCTCAATAATCATTCTATTGCGAAAAATTGCGGATTTTTACGTTTTTGCTCATTAAATATAAGTAAAAACAAACGCAAATGTTAAACCTATTGCGAAAAATTGCGGATTTGTGTAGAAATTTTCAATAGGCTAATTTTCTGCATTGCCTGAAACTAGCTGCTGGTACATTTTCAGGAGCTGGGCGACGATTTCGGTTTCGGTCATGCTCTTGTTGAAACCGTAGGCGGCCATGACTGCGGCGTCGTTGGCCTGGTGGGCTTTGCACAAATCCGTAAGAACAACCATTTTTTCACCATACATTTGTGCAAGAGAGTTGTTCGGTAGTTTTTGTCTAGCATCAAGAATTGATTTTGCCGCACACTCGATTCTTTCTTTCTGAGAGTCCGTAACGTTTGGCCATGGGAAGTTGTTGTAGACGACATCCTTGGAGTAGCGGTAATCAGATTTTAATCGTCCACAAACTGCTCGCATCCAAGCCATGTGTACGGAACTGGTGAGAACTCCGAAATGGAAAAGGGTTGCATCAGGGATAATTTGAACAGCGTTACTTGAAATGATTTCGGGCCCACAGAATCCAATCGGGACATAGGTTCTGCGTTCTGAAGAAACGCTTGGAACAATCAAGAACGATTTGTCATCGGGTTGAGTAAGCTGAGCAAAAAGATGAGGCACCTTGGCATATCCATTCGTGGTTTTCGCTTTTGAAGATTGTCTAAATTCACGAACAGCGGAAATTTTCTCGCCAAGTATCTTGCTATTCAAAATGTCTGCAGGTTCAGAGTTCTTCAACCAGATGCAGTAGCGCTTCTTGTTGTTGATAAATTCCTCGGAACCCATATAAACCTTGATGTATTTTTCAAGATTTGGCTCTTTTTTGAGAATTTCAGTTCTTTCTTCCTCAGTTAAAATCAGATGTCCACCATCACGGGGCTGATTTCCAAAACACATCTTGGGAACTTCGCACAAAGGAGTGTTTCTTGCAGTAACAAAAGTGTCTGTTCCCGGTTTCAAATATGGGCTGATATGATCTACAATTTTGAACGATCCCTCAGTCATAGGGTCAAATAATTTTTTATTCGGTAAATCCTTTGCTCCAAAACCAACAATTACACAAAATACAGCAGCTTCCTTGTTAGACTCGCTTTCCCATTTAAAAGTCTGATATGCAAAATTGATTGTGACATTCAGTTCGTTTAACAGAACATTCCATAGAACAGGAACCTGTGCGCCCTGACAAATAGAATTTGTAGAAACAAAAGCAACTTGAGTATCAGTTCCCTGTATCAACATAGCCGCCTTTTTATACCATCCACATACATAGTCCAAGTCTTGCACATCTTTTATATCGCCAAACAGGGATTCAATTTCTTTTTTCTGTTCACTGCCTTGAGCCATCAACCTTGCGCCCACAAACGGCGGATTCCCGATGATGTAATCGAAAGCGGGGCGTTGCGGGGCCGGCGTCTGAGGCCCCGCAGTGGGGGTAGCGCAAGACGGCTCGCCGGCTGGAGCGAGGGGGATTCCTCCCCCGCATAACGAAGACCAGTCAATTTGCAACGCATTTCCGACGGTGATGTTCCCGTAGCTTTTTAACGGCAAGAATTCCAGATTGCGGTGAAGAATTTCTGCAGTCTTCTGCATCATCTGGCATTCGGCAATCCACAGGGCGGTCTTTGCAACGGTGGCCGCAAAGTCGTTGATTTCTATGCCATAGAACTGGTGGATGTTCACGAAGATTTCGTCGCCCATCACGTCGAGGACAGCCTCGCCATTGTGCTGTTCGGCCAGTGCCTCGTTTTCGAGATTTCGCAGGCTGATGTAGGTTTCGGTCAAGAAGTTGCCGCTGCCACAGGCGGGGTCAAAGAAAGTTTCTTCGCCCAAGCTTTTGCGGAATTCCTGCAGCTTTGTGTTGCGTTCCTTGGTGTTTTTTACGTTCTTGATTTCGGAGAGTTCCGCCTTGCGTGCATCCAGGAAAAGCGGATCGATAACCTTGTGGATATTCTCGATGCTTGTGTAATGCATACCGCCCTTGCGACGGGTTTCCGGATTCAAGGTGCTTTCGAAAACAGCTCCGAAAATCGTGGGGCTTATCTCGGACCAGTCAAAGCCAAGGCTCGCCTGATCCAGGAGGATGTTGGCGGTGGCTTCGGTAATGGTCGGGATGACTTCGCCGGGCTGTTCCGCAAAAAGGTTGCCGTTCACGTAGGGGAATGCCTTGTACTTTTCTTCAAGGAACGGGTCTCGATTGCAAAGCTTTGTATCCAGAATCCTGAAAAGGTCTTTCAAACCGCCGCGCATATTTTCGGGGCGGAAGCTTTTCATAAAATGGTAGAACTGGTCCTTGTTGAAAATGCCCGCGTCTTCGGCGTAAAGGCAAAATACTAGTCGCACGCAAAGTACATTTAGGCTGTGCAAATCCTCGACCGTCAGGGCTCCAGGCGTTGAGCCGTCGCCGCGGACCTTCGCAAACTCCGCCTTGAACGCGTCATAAATTTTTCCGACAAGTTCTCCCGCCTTGATAGAAACTTCCAGTTCCTTTTGCAACACATTGGACTCTTCCTGCACAAGGAATTGCAGACGGCTCCATTCCTTCTCCAAGTCTTTCAGGAGAATTTCCTGGGGTTCTCCGTCGGGCGTTTCCATATCGTAAATCAGGAAACTCTTGAAGTTGCATGTCACCACATAACGAGGGTAAAGACTGCGGGGGAGCTGTGTCGCGTAACGCTTCGCCTGCTGGAATGGCGTCAGCTCGGAACCGTCGCTCTGGGGGATTTTCTCTCGCAAATCACGCTTGGCGGATTTCTGCTCAATCAAAATCTTCGTGGAGGGAATGTAGGCATCGATGTAGCTGGTATGGCTCAGCTTGACGCGGCTCTCGTAGCTAATGACTTCTTCGGGGCGTTCCACGCAAAGGACGTCGCGCAAAAGCGCATTCCAAAAACTCTGGGAATACTGTTTTTCGTCGTACTTGGTCGGGTCGGACCACTGTTCAACAAAATGCTTGATGTTCGCCTTGTGCGCAGTTTTATCAATCTTCATAGAAGCCATGCGGAAAATATAATAACAAGTTGTTCCCTACAGTTCGGTGCGGTTCTCGTCTTCGTCGGACCAGGGACATAATATATGTTCTTTGTCTGTCGAAATATGTCAATCGTTTTTTTTGATCGTTTTTGTATGTTAGTTTTCCCCAGGCTCAAAAAGAATCCTTATATGGTATAAGAGAACACGCCTTTAAATGAATTGTTTCTCCCGAAAATACTTTTAAATGTCAAAATTTGTTATTTATTGAGACTGTCTTTTTAGGTGAAACATCGCGCTTTTTGAAATCTTGAATTGGATGCTGGTTTCGGGTTCCTCGTCATTGAACCAAAACTTAGTAGTCTTCAGCTAATCGATACCTATCAGGCGAAAAAATTTGGATTAAAGTATTTCCCTGGTAAACCGTATAGAATTCTTGTCCGTTAAATGCTGCGTTAAATTTTTTTGAACCCACCATAAATGAGGAACCGCTGTTAAATAGCAAGTGGTAGGAGGTTCCACTTTTTGATCCATGGGACTTATACTTATCGACGACAAATTCTTTATGGAGTCTAGGTTCTGCCTTTAACCTTGTGGGAAAATCCAGGTTAGGGGCGATAGATGCAAAAAAGCCTATAACAGGAAACACAATGAGAGAGCAAGCCAGATTCCATTTTTTGTGATTCTCTTCGAATCTTGGGAACTTGTATTTGAGGGCGATGTAAATGCAAATAGCGATTCCAAAAGTGACTGCAAGTACTGCGGATGAATCCTGGATGATTTCGTAATTTTCGTACTGGACCAGCAACTTCAAAAAGTCGTCGTTGATTACATACCCAAGTTCTGGCAAGGAATGAATTTTCAAAGTCGCAACAAGACAAATTACGCTACAGACCGCAATCACCATGGCATAGGCGATGACAAAAGGATCTTTAGTAATTCTATTCTTCATACGGTTGTAAATATAATCCCTTCGCCCTACAAGAGTCATTGAAAAATAGAGTATATTTATCAATATGAGTTTCGATTTGCAAAGGTTTAAAGACGCCCAGGAATCCGATTATCCAGTCGCGCTGAATGAAATTAAGGCAGGTAGCAAAGAAAGCCATTGGATTTGGTATATCTTTCCTCAGCTGAAGGAACTTGGATATAGCCCAACGGCAAAATACTACGGATTGACGAAGGACGAGGCCAGGGCTTACATTGCAGATGATGTTTTAAGAATGCGCCTTGTTGAAATTTCAGAGGCATTGCTGGCGTTGGAAAATAACAATGCAACAGAAGTCATGGGGTATCCCGACGATCTGAAACTGAGATCGAGCATGACTCTGTTCATGGAAGTGGCGCCCGAAATCGAAGTCTTCGGCAAGGTCCTTGAGAAATTCTTTTCGGGAGAAAAGGACTCCAGAACTTTGGATCTGCTTGGTTTAAAAGGCGATTCTATATAATCATTGATTTTGAACCGATTTTGGTTTTATTTGATTTTTTCTACTGAAAACTTTTGTATATTTTAGAAAAAGTTTTCAGTAGAGGTTTAGGGTGATTTCAAGAGAAAAGTATATTGTTCCGATTCGTGATTTTTATAAATCCGACTTAATCAAGATTATTACTGGGATTCGCCGCTGCGGAAAGTCCGTGATTCTTATGCAGGTCATGGAAGAGATTTCCACTAAGTCATCTAATCTAATTTACCTTAACTTTGAAAATGTCGTCAATGTTCCGAATATAAAGAATGGCGATGACTTAATCAATTTTGTTTTGAAAAAGAAGAAGCGGGGGCTTTGCTATGTCTTTCTTGATGAAGTGCAAACCATCGATGGATGGCAACTTGCGTGCAAGACCTTGCGCCTGAATCAATGTTCTGTATTTATTACAGGTTCAAATTCAAAACTGCTTTCTAGTGAATTTACCAAAGAACTAAGCGGTCGCTATGTTTCCTTCAGGGTTCGTCCTTTTATTTACAAGGAAATTTTGAAGATAGCCAAGGAGAAAAGGAAAAAGATTTCAATTTCCGATTACCTAATCTGGGGTGGCTTTCCAAACCGATTCTACATGAAAAATCAAGAGGCTCAGGATTTATATCTTAATGACCTCAAGGAAACCATTGTCATTAATGACCTGGTAAACCGTTACGGCATTAGAAAGCGTGCGCTCTTTGAAAGCCTTGTTACTTTTATACTGCGTTCCAATAGCCGCATTTTCTCGGCCAAGGCTATTCGTGATTACGTAAAACAGGAACACGACAAGTGTTCTGTCAATACAATCATGAAATACATTGCCTACTTAAAGGAAGCTTACGTCATTTGCGGATTGCCGCAATTTTCCACTAAGGTCAAACGGGAACTTTCATTCTACGAAAAAATCTACAACGAAGACGTTGCCCTCAATTCTATCCATGCCTCCTCGGGTCGTTATGACATTACCCACAATCTGGAAAACATTGTCTATAATGAACTTGTCTATATGGGCTACGAATTATTTGTGTACAATAACAAGGGGAAAGAAATTGATTTCCTTGCACAAAAGGGAAACAAAAATTACCTAATACAGGTTGCCTACAGCGTTGCCGAAGAAAAGGCTTATGCTAGGGAATTTAATGCATTCAATGGCGTCGAAGGTGATTTCCAGAAAATCATTATCACAAACGATGATGTTGATTATTCCTCAAGTACGGTAAGGCATATCATGCTCAAGGATTTCTTGACTATGGATTCTCTGGAAGTGATGCCTAAGGCAATGACTTTGGCAGAAGCACAAGCAGCCTACAACGTGTGGTTGCAATACAAAAAAGAGCATTCCTAGAATGGAACGCTCTTTAGTAAATTGAAATTCCTACTGAAAACTTTTGCTTAATTTGGAAAAAGTTTTCAGTAGGAGAATCTACCGGCGGCATAAAGGGGAATGTTCGTCATCCAGTCTTGTTCACGATACTTGGACATGGAAATTCGTATTCCCTTGATACCTTCGTGTTCCAGGACGAACTGTCGCAATGACTTTGCTCGCAGATTTTCTTCTGCCTTGACCTCGATGGGAACAAGCTTGCCGTTCATTTGCAAGATAAAGTCCAGTTCCTGCTTGGAATCGTCGGCGCTGAAATAGAATGGCGTAGCTTCCAAGGTGGCCTTGAATTGCTGTAGAACGAACAGTTCTGTGAAGGCTCCTTTGTATTCCTCGAAAATCTTGCTGCCGATTAGAATGTCTTCTGGCGGGGTATCTGAAAAAGCGCCCATCAAGCCGCAGTCCAAAAAGAACAGCTTGAACGCTTCGGCATCTTCGTAGAACTTCAGTGGAATTCCCGCTTTACGGATTCGGTTCACCTTGTAAACGATACCCGCATCCAGCAGCCACTGAATGGCGGATTCAAACTCCTTTGCTCGCGCGCCAGTCCTTATTGCCCCATAGACAAACTTCTTGTTTTCCTTGGCAAGCTGTTGTGGAATAGAATTCCAGACCTGGTGGATTCGCTGGATGTCCTTGGTTTCGGCGTGCTTAGAAATATCCTTGTTGTACGAATAGAGGATTGCATTCTGGATTGTTCTGATATCTGCGATGCTCTTTCCGTTTGCGAAGGCTTGCACCGCCTCGGGCATGCCCCCTACAAAATAGTACTGGCGCAAAAGTTCAACAAATGTCTCGTGAAATGTTTCAAGCTTGTCTAGGGGGTCCTTGGTCAAAATGTCGTAGAAGTTGTCGCCTTTTACGGCCAAGACAAATTCGGCAAAATCCATGGGAAAAATTTTTAGAATGTCAACTTTCCCCACGGGGAAGCCTGTGCCCGAGTGTAGCGATAAACCCAACAGCGAACCTGCGCATGCGATATAAAGTTCAGGTAACTGTTCCTGAAAATACTTTAAGGCGGTAAGGACTACAGGGGTCTCCTGAATTTCATCAAAGATGATTAGGGTGTCTCCGGTTACCGGCTTGCCGGCCAACGCCTCGAGATTCCTTAGGACGATGTCTTTTTCAAAATTTTTCTTGAAAATTTCTTCAAGCTGCGTGTTTCTGTCGCAGTTGAAATAGGCTACACTTGAAAACTCGCTTTTCCCGAATTCCTGGAGAATCCAGGTCTTTCCGACTTGCCTGGCTCCATCCAAAATCAAAGGCTTTCGGTTATCGGAATGTTTCCATTGCTTTAGATTTTCAATAATTCGTCTTTTCATGTGTTGTAATATACATAAAAACACCCGAACTTTGTGTGGATTTTAACATAAAAACGCCTGAATGTTGTTTTTTTAGAAATGTAGTTGACCGTTCCCAAAAAAATTTGACGCTTTTGAGGGGCGCAAAACTATTGAAATGCCCTAAAAAACGACGTTTCTGAAAATTTACTTGACTTTGTTTTTTTTTGTTTACATTTGAAGGCCGGCGAAATTAAAAAAAATAACATGCAAGAATCTGTTTTTGAGTTATTAGGAAAGAGAGAAACTGCTTTAACCAGAAGCCTGGCCATTTTGCTTAAGGCGAAGCCTGACTTGCTTTTGAAACTTTACAATAAAGCAAAGAAAACTAGTCAAAGTCAGCCACTCATGACCAAAAAGAGCCTTGATAAACTTGTCGTAAGTGCAGAGAATACAGAAAATGACGATGAAAAAACGAGTCGTTTTGATATTCGCTGTAGCAATAGTAAATGGGATGTTGTGGTAGAAGCCAAAGTTGGGAACAATTCTGTTGAAAATGCGCAAATATCAAAGTATAAGAGCATTTTGGAAAAATCCGATGCCCAAAACAAGGTATTGCTTACGTTGACAGAAGTTCCTCAACGCTTGAATCCCATTAAAAATGTAGTTACAGGGACCTTGCGTTGGCTTGATGTTCTTGAAATCTTAAAAAATGAAAAATGCCAAGTGGATCTTGCTGAACACATGAAGAATTTACTGAAGGTGAGGTGCATGAATTTTCATGACATAGAGGTGTGGGCAGTCTCTATTAAGGAGAAATCCCAAAAAGAAAACTTAGAAAACGGCTTTTATATTCATGACGGCTTACCGCACAATCCGATGATGATTGCGCCTCGTGAAGAAAAGAAAATTTTTGGTGGGAAAACACGTTCTTGCATTGAACGGCTTTACCCCGTTATTGAAGTGTTTGAGAAGGAATCTCCTGAATGGAATTCTCTGGTAAATACTTTAAAGGATTGTGGCAGCAATTTTCATATCTACAAATTAGGAAATCCCATTGAATTGAAAAAAAAGATGGGCCGTGAAAAACCTTTTAGCCAGTCGTCTGCAATTTCTGTGAAATTTCAGGAATTGATAGATCTTGAATAAACAACCTAATATAGAAAGGATTCAACCATGAAATTATCCTCTATTGTTCTATGTTCGCTACTCTTGTCGGCTTTCTCTTTCGCTGAGACGATAAAAGATTCACAAGGGAATGAATACACCACTGTAAAAATTGGTGACCAAGTCTGGATGGCACAAAACCTCAATGTAAAAACAGACCGTTCCTATTGTTACGACAACGATCCAGCCAACTGCGAAATGTATGGACGACTTTACACTTGGGCGGCTGCAATGAAATTGCCAGAATACTGTAACGATAACTATAACGATCCGCGTAAAGATTCTAGATGTAAAACACCGGATCCTTGGCAGGGGATTTGTCCGGACGGCTTTAAAGTTCCAAATCAAAGAGACTTTATTTATCTTGATGATTTTTTTGCGGAGGGGGGGGCCGGTAAGTATTTGAAATCTTCTAAAGGATGGAAAAATAATGGCAATGGTAACGATCGTTTTGGATTCGCTCTTCTTCCTGCTGGAAGTCGCATAAAAAACGGAGAGTACTCTGACAAAGGAAACGATGCGATTCTGTGGACTAGTGACATTGTTATCGCAAGACAGTGGAGTGGTCAGGATAAAATCCGAGCATACGCGGTTTTTTTCGATGCTAATTCCCAAGGTTTGAATTTCGAAGATATTGGCAGACCGAATGGCTTTTCTCTCCGCTGCATAAAAGTAATGCGTGCTGAGGACTATTAAAGAACAGTTTTTTTCAAGTGCTGTTTATTTAAAACCAGAGGAATTTATGAAATCGAAAATAATGAAGATGGTAATAGCTGCATTTGTCTTGTCGGCTTTTGGCTTGATGGGCTGTGGTTCTGAAAAATCCGAAATGATTCCTGGTCCGAATGTGACTGATGCCGACGGAAACGAGTATCCTACGGTAAAAATCGGTAATCAACTTTGGATGGCTAAAAATCTGAATGTGAATGTTCATGGGTCAGTGTGCTATGACAAGGATCCTGCCAACTGTGAAAAGTTCGGCCGCCTATACACCTGGGGGGCTGCAAAGATGGCTTGTCCCAGTGGCTGGCACTTGCCTAGCAGGGAGGAGTTTGACAGCTTTCTGGCTACCGTAGGGGCTTCTGAAAAAGAACGATCTAAAAATCTACGCGCAGGTAGTTGGGAAAACGGAAAAGACAAATACGGATTTTCCGCTCTCCCTGCTGGCGAGTACGCCAGCAGGGAGAAGTTCAACGAATTGGGCGACTTCACCAGATTTTGGTCTTCTACGGCGGACGGTGACACCGGCGCCTACTACCTGATCATCGTCCCCTACGCGGACGTCTCCCACGACAACGAGTACCACAGACGACTCTCGGTGCGTTGTCTCCAGGACTCTAACGAGGGTGGCGAAGCATCCTCGCAGCCACCGAGCGGAACTTTAAAGGATTCCCGTGATGGTCAGGCTTACAAGACTGTGAAAATTGGCAATCAGGTTTGGATGGCGAAGAACCTGAATGTGGATGTGCCGGGTTCCATGTGCTATGGCAACGATCCTGACAACTGTGTAAAATACGGTCGCCTGTACACCTCCTGGGAGGTTGCAAAGATGGCTTGTCCCAGTGGCTGGCACTTGCCTAGTAGGGGAGAATTTGAAAGTCTTCTGACTACTGTAGGGGCTTCTGCTAAAAATCTACGCGCAGGTAGTTGGGAAAACGGAAAAGACAAGTATGGCTTTTCCGCTCTCCCTGCTGGCTACTACCACGGCACCTACAAGCAGTGCGATGGTTTGGACTACGAAACCATATTTTGTTCTTCTACGGAGGACGGTGACCCCGGCGCCTACTACCTGAGCATCGCCGACTACAATGCGGGCGTCCACAGCTACGGCAAGGGCATCGGATGCTCGGTGCGTTGTATCCAGGACTCAAATTAGGCTCATTTCGAGGGTAGTAAATTAAAAAAAATCTGAAATGCTTCGCTAAAGGAAAAAATATGAAAATAGAAATGATGATGAATAAAATCTTTATAGCTATTGGTATGCTGGTTGTGTGCTCCATGGCAGGAATGTTTAAGGATTCCCGTGATGGTCAAATGTACAAGACTGTGAAAATCGGTGGCCGTGAATGGATGGCACAAAATCTGAATGTGGAGGTGCCGGGTTCCATGTGCTATGATAACAACCCGGCCAATTGCGAAAAGTATGGCCGTTTGTACACCTGGGATGCAGCAAAGAATGCATGCCCTACGGGCTGGCATCTGCCCAGTAAGAGGGAATTTAATGCCTTTTTGGTAAATTTTGGAACTACGGGTAAAGAACGGTCTAGTAATTTGCGTGTCGGCAACTGGAAGAATGGAATGGATGAGTATGGCTTTTCTGTTCTCCCTGCAGGCCTCTATTTTAATGACGAGACTCTAACAGCTTTTGGTTATTTGGGCGAACAAACTTTCTTTTGGTCTTCTACGGAAGATGACTTTGGTTTAGCCAATGGCGGCGCCCACCTCTTGGGTGTAGATTATGGCGTTGCAGGCATCTATGTCGGCGATAAGGAATATGGGCGTTCAGTTCGTTGTATCCGAAATTAAAGCGATAACAAGTATTTAAAGAAACATCCCCCAAAAGAGTCAATCTTTTGGGGGTATTTTTGTGGACTAGATTGGCTACGATCTTGTTTGAATTTTCTACTGAAAACTTTTGCTTAATTTTGAAAAAGTTTTCAGTAGGAAGAGCTCTGTTTTTTACAAACTATTGATTGCTTCGAACAGCTGCATCATCTTTTCTGCGTTCTTGATGCCGGGAGCGTCTTCCACGCCGCTGGAAACATCGATAAGTTCCGGGGAGAACTTGCTGCAGATTTCAGCAACATTCTCGGGAGTGATGCCGCCGGCGAGCCAGAAGGGTGTTTCGCCTGCTTTTTCGCGGAGCAGTTCTTCGGGAATGCGCTGGCCTGATCCGCCGGGGATGCCTTCTACCTTGGCGTCCAGGAGAACGCGGGGCTCGCCGTGCTTGCGGATGGCGGCAAAGTTTTCGAAGTCTTCTGCGGAACCGATGCGAAGGGCGTTGTAGCAGGGGAGTGTTGCTGGGACTGCCTGGATTGCCGCGTCGCTGCGCTCCTCGCAATGACATGCAAGATTATCAAGCGCTTCAGCGCAATTGCATGTGGAATCAAATGCGGGGGCTGCAAATCCGTGGAACTGCACTGCGTCCAGAACGCCTTCGGCCGCAAGCTTAATGGCGGTCTTGCCTTCTTCTGTGGTGGTCTCGGTAATGACGCCAATAAACAGGGGGCAAAGCTTTCCTTCGGCTTCGTATTCGCTACGGAGCAACTGGGTAAAGTCGCGGACGAACTTTTCGTTGGTCAGACGCTTGGTGTTGCTGAAAACGAAGCCCAACATGTCGGCGCCCATTTCGGCGGCGGCAAAGCCGTCCTCTTCGCGAGTGATGCCGCAAATCTTGACCATGGGAATCTGTGCGCCGTAGGCGGCGCGCTTGGCGTCTCGGCGTTCTGCAAAGGTCTTCCAGAAATCTCCGCGGCGGTTATCTTCGGCGGCGCCAAATGCGGCAACCAGCTTTGCTGCCAGAGGCGGGTTCTTTGCCACGGCTTCGCCAACGAGAATTCCCTTGAAGCCAAGGCTGCGGGCGAATGCGGCGTCGGCAGGAGTGTGCACGCCACTTTCAAAGACAGCTTTTGCCGGCAGCTTGTTGCGGATAGCTGCAGGAACCATGGGGTCGATGTGGAAGGTTGCCAGGTCGCGGGAATTTACGCCTGCAACGATGGTGCGTTCGGCACTTTTCGCAGCGTCCCCAGCGGCTTCCTTGTCCAACGTTTCCAAAACAAGATTCAGCTTTCTTAGATCATCTGGTTCGCGTACTTCCACAAAAGCCTGCATCTCGAAACTCTGGGCGCGCTTGGCCATCTTGATCAGCTGTTCGTCATCCAGAATGCGGGCTATCAAAAGAACCGCATCGGCGCCGCAGCGGTAGGCGATATCGATTTCATCTTCGAACAGCAAGAAGTCCTTACGGAGCACGGCGCACTTCTTGGTTCCATCGCCATTATCCACGGCCTTGGCCACCGTAATCAAGTCAGCCAAAGTTCCCTTGAAGTAGTTGGTTTCTGTAAGCACTGAAATCGCCTGTGCGCCGGCGGCGGCATAGGTGCATGCCAAATCTGCAGGAACCAAGTCCGGGGCAATGTCCCCCTTGGAGGGCGAAGCTCGCTTGACTTCCAAAATTGGACCCGGGCGGCCGAGGAATTCGCAACGGCCAACGGTACGCTTTTCGGGAATGTCAAAGCCAAAGGTGAGACCAAGACGTTCAATGTCTGCACGCCTGCGGTCAACAATCTTCTTTAAAATATCTTCGCTCATATATAGGCTCCAGGTTCGAGGCACGAGGCGCGAGGCTCCAGGTACGAGGTTTGATGCTCAAAGTGCTGGGCACGGGGCTTAAAATTTTACCTGTAAAATTTAGAAAAAAAGATAAATGAAAAATTGCGTTTGGAAATCGGCTTGCGTTGTTTTGTTGAAATAGTTATTTTACCGATTATCCGTGCTTGCCGTGCCGAAAAAATAAAGAGGTTTGTCAATACGAAGTTATTGACAACAAAATAATTTACTCCATTGTCAAGAATAACCTAAGCGATTTTGTTGAATTTGCTGCGAGCATTGCCCGCTTGTAAGGGCTGAGTTAGCACTTGTCTGTTGTGCTTATCTAAAAAAAGCGTATATTTCTATTTATAGACAACCTCCATTTCGCCCTAGGAGTTTTATATGCGTAAAAAGATTTCGCTGATGCTTCCGCTGCTTTGTGCACCACTGGCTTTTTGGGCCTGCGGTGACGGCGAGTCCAATTCCGGGACCTCTGCAAATGGTTCTGTTTCCGAGTCCGATTTGGTTGTTGCGACTTTCGATGACTTGCCTGTTTGCAGCGGCAAGCGTGAGGGCGCTACCGCCTACGTGAAGAATGAAAAGACCGCCTACATCTGCGAAGACGGCAAATGGATTTCCGATGACGAAACGGACGGCGACGATTCCTCGTCGAGTGTCAAGCCGGGCAGTTCCTCTTCTTCTGTCAACCCAGGCTCTTCCAGTAGCAAGAAGGACGACCCGATGTCCAGTAGCAGTGTAGTTAGCTCTAGTAGCGAAAAGTCTTCTAGCTCTGTAAATTCTTCGTCATCGATTGAATCCAGTTCTTCTTCAAGTGTCACCCTGAGCGAAGTCGAAGGGTCTAGTTCCTCCAGTGTCATTCCGGGCTCCGACCCGGAATCCAGCAGCAGCGATGGTAATGACGATGGCAAGTCCTCGTCCTCTAGCACGGCTAAGTCCAGCAGTAGCGTAGAATCCAGTTCCAGTGTCATTCCGGGCTCCGACCCGGAATCCAGCAGCAGCGACGGTAATGACGATGGCAAGTCCTCGTCCTCCAGCAAGGCGAAGTCCAGCAGCAGCGTAGAATCTAGTTCCAGCGTCATTGCGAGTAGTTCTTCTGAAGAACTGGTCAGTTCCAGCAGTTTCAATAAATCCTCCAGCAGCAGTCGTGGCCTTTTTGAGATGTCGAAGGATGAATTCTTGAATCCGAAGGTTTCGTATGGCGAGATGACAGACACTCGCGACAATAAGACCTACAAGACTGTAAAAATCGGTGACCAGGTGTGGATGGCGGAGAACCTGAACTACTATTACAACAAGGGAACGGCCAAGAGCTATTGTTACGGCGGCATAGAAGCCAACTGCGAAGTGACTGGTCGCCTTTACACTTGGGCTGCGGCCATTGACTCCGTTGCTTTGGCGAACGATGCTGATAATCCTCAGACTTGCGGTTATGGTGAGAACTGTACGCTGCCGACAGTTGTTCAAGGCGTGTGCCCCGAAGGCTGGCACCTGCCGAGTTATGACGAATGGCAGACCTTGTTCACAGCGGTGGGTGACTCTAGTAAGGCGGGTACGGCACTCAAGTCGCAGACCGGCTGGAAATCGCAGACGGGGCGATGCTGCCGATAGGGATGCCTACGGCTTCTCCGCGCTCCCTGCAGGCCGCAACTACAACGGTTTCAACGATGCCGGCTACGGCGCCTACTTCTGGTCTGCTAGCGTGTACGGTAGCTACCTCGCCGACGACATGTACTTGTACTACGACGGCAAGGGTGCCAGCATGGGCAGCAACTATAGGAACCGCGGCTTCTCTGTTCGTTGTCTCCAGAACTAAAGCAAACCGAGGGTTGAAAAAACAAGCTTGCTTGTTTTTATAACCGAGGTGCAGCGAAGTGGCGTGAGAACGCCACTCTAACTAAACTTTTACCTAAAATAGGTTGTCTAATTAAACTCTGTTCGGACTCTCATAGAAAGATTCATTTTGTTCAATTTGCTTGCTGTATTGAATAAAAATTAACCTTTTTTATTCAATATGATTATTTTGCTGACTAAAAATGCTATTTTTAAGGCATGAAAAGTGCCATGCTCAATCAGCGAAAAGAACGGGACCGCCTTTTGGCGGAGCCTTACCTTACACGTCAAACGGTGTATGATTTTGATGCTTTGCTCCAGAGCCCGAACATAAAGTTGTTAACGGGGCCTCGTCGCGTGGGGAAATCCACCCAGGCTATTTTGATGCTGCGCGGGAAGAATTTTGCTTACCTGAATTTCGATGACAATGAATTGCTAAAAGGCTGGAACGAGGAACAGGCGGAAATGCTGCTGAACGAGGTGTACCCGAATTTTCAGTACCTTTTGCTTGATGAAGTCCAAAATGTAAGTGGCTGGGATGTTTGGGTCGGCAAGCTTTTTCGTCGTGGGTACAACCTGGTTATAACAGGTAGTAACGCCAACATGCTTTCGGGAGAAATGGCAACAGTGCTTACGGGCCGATATCTTGAAATCAAGATGCTGCCTTTTAGTTTGTTTGAAACGAACGCGTTTAATCGGGAATTGACCAAGGACGATTATCTTAAAAACGGGGGCTATCCAGAAACGGTGTCGCAACGGGCCATAACGCAAACATACTTGCAGACACTGTTCGATTCCATTGTGTACAAGGATGTGGTTCGCAGGCACAAAATCCGAAATGTTACGGACCTGAATAATGTGGCTACTTTCCTTCTTGCAAATTTTACGGGAACATTCAGCTACAACGATGTGGCGGACGACCTTGGCCTATCCAGCGTTGCCACGACAAAAAAGTTCATGGACTATTTGCATGAGCCATTCCTGTTCTATTATCTGGATAGATACAACAACAAATTAAAACTGATGAAAAAGGCTCCGCGCAAGGTCTATGTGGTTGACAATGGCTTTGTTTCGTCGAGGGCGTTTAGTCTTAGCGAAAATCTGGGAAAACTTCTGGAAAATCAAGTCTTTATTGAATTGCTTCGCCGTGGGTACGATACCGAAAAATCCTTGTTCTACTACCATTCCCGTAATGACAAGGAAACGGATTTTGTAGTTCGTGAAGGTAACAAGGTAAAGCAGCTAATTCAAGTTTGTTACGAGATGTCGAACGAAAAAAAAGAAAAGCGAGAGGTGGGTAGCCTTGTGGAATGCGCCGGCGAACTGAAGTGCGATAACCTTACCATTGTAACATGGAATGATGAACGGCTCATTGAAAAGAACGGGTATGTTATTAAGGTCGTGCCCGTGGAAAAATTTTGAATGAGATTTTATTGTCTCCAAGACTCCAACTAAACTTTTACCTAAAACAGGTCTTTTAGAACTAAATGTTTGTAAAAAGGTGGTTGTTTGACTACCTTTTTAGTGAAATTTTTGCTATTTTCAGGTGGTATGAGATACCTAACATTGGAAAAAGCCCTTGATGCGTGGAGAAAACTCCTGCCTGTTTCAGATGAAAATAGGGCTCGTCTTGCTCGTCGTTTTTCCGTTGACTTCAACTATAACAGCAACCATATCGAGGGGAACACCCTTACTTATGGACAGACGGAAATCCTTTTGCTGTTCGGGAAGGTGATTGGTGAAGCGAACGTGCGGAGCGTTCAGGAGATGGTGGCCAGCGAAGTGTCTCTCAAGATGATGGTGGCTGAAGCTAAAATCAAGGAAACTCCACTTACACAAAATTTTATACGAGGCCTGCATCATACTCTACTGCGGGAGGATTATTCCGTTCATCGGGAACTGCCTGGTGGAATGCAAGTCGGGTATGTGGTTCACGCAGGGCAATACAAGACCCGCCCAAATAGTGTCATTACGCGTTATGGAGATCGGTTCGACTATGCGTCACCAGAAGAAACTCCTGCACTGATGACGGATTTGGTGGATTGGTATAATGCTGCAGAAAAAGAGGGGAAGTTGTCCCCTGTGGAATTGGCTGCGCTGTTCCATTATCGGTATATTAGAATCCACCCATTCGAAGATGGAAATGGTCGAATCGCTCGTTTGCTAGTCAATTACATTTTGGCGAAACATGATATTCCCATGGTAGTTGTTCGCAGTCGAAAGAAAGACGAATATCTAGAAGCCTTGCATGCGACTGATCTGGCTGTAGGTGCTGCGCCGACATTAGGCGCGAATGCCTCGTTGCGAACTATCGCTCCATTTCTCAAGTATTTTAAGAATATGGTGGCGCAAGAAATTGATGGCGATGTTCGCTTTCTTACAAAGTGTGGTGAAAATATCTGGTGGTATGATGGCGAGTGCGTTGAATTTCGCACCCCGAATTATGGCCGTATTTTGAACCTTATGCAAAGTGAACCGGTTTTGACGCTAGCCGATATTCAGCGAAAAATTGGTATTCGAATTTCAGCTGTTAACAAGCTGGTTCAGCACCTTCTTGATTGCCATTATATTGAACGCGGGAAAGATGTTGGCAAATGGCATGTGTTTATCGTGCCGTCAGTTTAGAGACTTTGCAATATTAAAAATGCAAAAAAAGGACCTGAGTTTTCTCAGGTCCTTTCTGTTTCTAGATCCTGCTCCTTTGAACCTAAGAATTGTAAGGAACTAAAGTTCCAACAATTCTATATCGCTAACGCTCAGGATGACACCGTGAGGCACATGGTCTCCGCGATGTTCTAATTAGGAATTACTAGCAACCTTCACTGCTTCGATGGTCTTCAGTACGGAGCCGTCTTCGATTGCCTTCATGGCCATGTCGTAGCCTTCCTTGATGGTGGCGGCCTTCTTGCTAATGTAGAGGGCGGCGCCAGCGTTCAGGGCGCAAGCGTACTTGATGCCCGGACGGCCCTTGCCGTTCAACATGTCCAGACCCAGCTTGAAGTTTTCTTCGCCGGTGCCACCTGCCAAGTCGTCTTCATCCACAGCGGGGATGCCGAAGTCCTTGGGGTCGATGCGGTAAGTCTTGTACACGCCATCTTCCAGAATTTCTGCGATGGTGGTGGGGACGCAGGGAGAAATTTCATCGTAGCCGTCGTCGCTCAAGGCTACCATGACACGCTTTGCACCCAGGGCATGTGCTGCCTTGGTAAAGGGTTCCAGCACAGCTTCGCTGTAAACGCCCATGCAAAGGTACTTGGCTTCTGCCGGGTTGGTGAGAGGTCCGATGAGGTTCATGATGGTCTTGATGCCAAGGCACTGGCGGACAGGACCTGCGAAACGCATGGCGCTGTGATAGACGGGAGCCATGAGGAAGGCGAAGCCGGTCTTCTGCAGAACTTCTGCAGCCTTTTCCGGAGTCATGTCCAGCTTGAAGCCTGCGGCGGTGTAGAAGTTTGCTGCACCGGACTTGCTGGAAACGGCGCGGTTGCCGTGCTTTGCAATCTTACAACCGCAGGTTGCTGCGATAAGGCCAGACATGGAGCTCACATTGAAGCTGCCCTTGCCGTCGCCACCGGTACCCACGATGTCGGTGAGCTCGTCGCCAGCAATGGGGAACTTGCGCTTCTTACGGCTGAGCACTGCGGCGCAGCCTGCGATTTCGTCGGCCACGGGACCCTTGCAGGAAAGGCCAGTAAGGATAGCAGCCATCTGGCGTTCGTCCATGATGCCGTCGGTCAGGTCGTCCATGAACATTTCAGCAGTTTCGCGAGTCAGGTCCTTGCCAACCATGAGGGTGTTCAGGATGCCGCGAACGTCCAGAGGTTCGCGACGGTAGTTGAGGAATGCCTTGAAGAATTCGGCTTCCTTGCCGCTGGCGATGGATTCCGGGTGGAACTGTACGCCTTCGATATCCATGGTCTTGTGACGGATGCCCATGATGTCGCCGTCGTCGGCGCGGGCGGTCACTTCGAATTCCGGCGGGAGGGTAGATTCGTCGATAACCAGGCTGTGGTAGCGGGTGAAGGGGTTCTTCTTGCCGATGGTGCGGAAGAGGCCGCGGCCGTCGGTGTTGATTTCTTCGACGATGCCGTGCTTGATGAACTTTGCGCCTACGATCTTTGCGCCGAAGGCGTAACCGATGGCCTGGTGACCAAGGCACACGCCCAGAATGGGGAGCTTGCCTGCGAAGTGCTTGATGGCTTCAACAGAAATGCCTGCGTCTTCGGGGCGGCCGGGGCCCGGGCTTACAATGAGGCGGCTGGGGTTCAGTACTTCGATGTCAGCGATGGTGCATTCCTTGCTGCGGAGCACGCGGATTTCTTCGTTGGTGATCTTGGCCAGAGCCTGGTAAACGTTATAAGTGAAAGAATCGTAGTTGTCAATTAAAACGATCATGATAAATCCTTTAGGTTCGAGGTTTGAGGTCGTTCGCCCCACAAGGGGGCTCTCTTTGAGGGCGGCCTTCGGCCTTTGAGTTTTAAGTTACGCGGCGTAGCCGCCATTATCTAGCTCAAAGCGCCTTCGGCGCGACCTCGTAGCTGAAAGCGTAGCGACCTCGCGCCTACTTGCTTCCTTCCAGGACTGCGCGGACAGCGCCCAGCTTTTCGTTAGTTTCTTCAAATTCGCGTTCTGCGTTGGAGGCGGCCACAATGCCACCACCAGCCTGCAGGCTAATCTTCTTGCCCTGCTTGAGGCAGCAACGGATAGAAATGCAGAAGTCCAGGTCGCCATCGGATTCGATGTAGCCCACGGCGCCAGCGTAGAAACGGCGCTTGACCTTTTCCAGGCCAGAAAGGATTTCGATGGCGCTGATCTTGGGAGCGCCGCTCACCGTACCTGCGGGGAAACTGGAACGGAGCACTTCGATAGACTTCTTGAGGGGGCTGACCTTGCCTTGGACGTCGGAAACCAGGTGGATCACATGGCTGTACTTTTCGCATTCCATGTACTTTACGGTGTCAACAGTGCCGGCGGAGCAGACGCGGCCCAGGTCGTTACGAGCCAAGTCAACCAGCATCAGGTGTTCTGCGCGTTCCTTGGGGTCGGCCTTCAGTTCCTTCATCAATTCTTCATCTTCCAGGTCGTTCTTGCCGCGGCGGCGGGTACCTGCGATGGGGTGGATGGTGGCAATACCGTCACGGACGCGTACCAAGCTTTCTGGAGATGCGCCAATGAACTGGTGGGTACCGTAATCCAGGTAGAACATGTACGGAGACGGGTTCACGGAACGGAGACGGCGGTAAATGTCCAGAGCCTCGATGTCGCTTTCGAACTGGATGCGGCGAGAAGGCACGGCCTGGACGATGTCGCCGGCCACGATGTGCTTCTGAAGTTCCACCACCTTGGCGGAGTATTCTTCCTTGGACTTGGAAAGATCGGTAACGGTAACGCCCTTGGCCACTTCCTGTTCCGGAGCCAGGTAGCTGAAGTCCATGTCGGCCAGACGCTTCTTCACGTTGTTGATGGCGGCCGGCAGGTCAATCTGGTGTTCTTCATAGTTCAGAGCGAACAGGTGAAGCTTTTCGGTGTAGTGGTCGAACACGATGTAGATGTGGCCCACCATGAATTCAGCTTCAGGAATGTTCAGTTCATCCACCTGGGGTGCCAGGTGAATGGTATCGCAGCGTGCGCAGAATTCGTAACCCAGGTAGCCCACGCCAGAGGAGGGAATGGGAATCTGGTTAGGAGGCACGGTGTTTTCTGCAGAAATCTTCAGGAGGGCATCCAGGATATCGCCTTCGCCTTCCTTGAGGAATTCCTTTTCCTGACCGTCAACCACGATGGTCACGTTCTTTTCGTTCTGGCGAAGACGGAAACCTTCGTCCACCATGAGGGTGGAATAGCGGCTCTTGCCATGGGCAAAGCTTGCGGATTCAAAGATTGCCTTTGCACCCAGTTTCTTACCCAGGGAGAAAGGTGTATAACGTTCGCCGGGGAGGGCAACGTAGATGCTATCGGTACGAGGTTCTGTCATTTTTCAATCCTCTGTTTTTCTTCGTCACCCTGAGTGAAACGAAGGGTCCAGTGCGGAATGGATTCTTCGCTGCGCTCAGAATGACGCTTTTACTTCTAAAAAATAGCTTTTCAGGCGCTGGCTTACTGGCGGCACGGATCGCGTTCACCGTCCTGGAGGATTTCAAATGTAAGGGGAAAAATAAAAGCCTCCAGGGAGTCTGGAAGCCTTTGCCTTGATTAAATATACGTGCAAAAAACCAGACTCAATGTTAGAGTCTGCGCCACCATCGGCCATCAAAGTTCTTGCAAAGTACATTAATCATCTTCATGTGCAAAAATTTATGAATATCCCTACGGATTGGCAAGGGAAAATGCCCGAATTAAATAAAAAATTTCATTTCAAATAAAACGAAGCCCCTTGGAGAACCAAGAGGCTTATATTTTTTACGAATTTCGTAATTACTAGAACGTGAATCCCGTGAACACGTTATTGCTCAGGAACGGCAGAACCCCAAGTAAAAGGGTCGCAACCATCAGGGCGATAATTGCAAAACGCTGGCGCTTGACCATGCGGATGGGGGATAGTTCTCCTTCTGCATCGTCTGTCCATGCGCTCTTGATGACTTGCAAGTAGTAGTAAAGAGCCAGGACGTTGTTCAGTACGGCAAATGCAACCACGAAGTAGTGGCCGGTAGATGCCCCGCTGAAGAACAGGTGGAACTTACCGAAGAAACCTGCAAGAGGCGGAATGCCGGCAAGGCTGAACATGGCCGCTGCAAGAGCTACGGCAAGTAGGGTGTTCTGTTTAGAGAGACCGCGGAGAGAATCAAAACTTTCTTCGCGATAGTGACCGATGACGCCGAAGACAAAGAAGGCCAGGTAGTTTGCTACTGCATAGACGAAGATGTAGTAGACAATGGCTGTCTTGGTCATTTCCTCAGGACCAAGCAGGGCAATCATGATGTAGCCTGCCTGAGCGATGGAACTGTATGCCATAAAGCGGCGGAGTCTGCTCTGCTTCAGTGCGCCCAGGTTTCCCACAAAGAGAGTGACGCAGGCGAGAAGCGCGATGAGAGGTGCTACCTGTTCCTGGATTGCTGCCAGAGGGCCGTAAATCAGCACCACCAGGAATGCGATTGCTGTTGCCTTGGAGGTTACGGACAGAACGGCGGTCACAGGGGACGGTGCGCCTTCGTAAACATCCGGAGCCCAGGTGTAGAAGGGGAACAGGGTCAGCTTGAAACCAATTCCGCAGAAGATGAACAGAATTGCAATCCACAGCAGGGGATTGGTACCGGCGCTGACGGCGGCAAGAATCTGGTCAAAATGGATTGAACCGGCAAAACCGTACAGATAGCTGAAACCGAACAATTCAAATGCGGTTGCTACAGAACCCATCAGGATGTATTTGGTGGCTGCCTCGGATCCGTACTGATCCTTCTTGTTCCAGGCGGTCAAGGCGTACATGGGGATGGTCGCCATTTCAAGACCCAGGAAGAGGGTCAGCATGTCACAGGCGGATACCACGATAAAGCCGCCGAAGGTGGCGAACATCAATGTTCCCACGAATTCAGCGAGATGCATCATGGCGGGCTTGCCGTCGGCACCATGGTTGAAATAATCCTTGGCAAGCCAGGTCCCAAGAATAGCACTCAGAACGAACACTTCACGCATCAGCACACCGAAGTCGTCCACTCGCCAGTTGCTCAGGAAATAAGAACCCGAGTTGTTTGTCAGAGGAATCAAATTCAGCAGGATGAAGGTTGCCACCAGGCCCAGGTTGGCGAGGCGCCAGGGAATGGATGATGATTTCTTGCAAACCAGTCGGGCTCCGATCACCAGGATGGGGAGCACCAGCAGGAGAACGTCGGGAATCAGATAATTGGGAAGAGTATACATGTTAACCTCCTACCACGGGTGCAGCCGCTTGGGAAATTTTTGCGAAGATCGGTGCGATGCTCTGGTCCAGCAGGTCGCAAATCCAACCCGGGAAAATACCGATGAGCAGCAGGCACAAGACGAGAACCACAACCACCAACTTTTCACGGAAACAGCCGTCGGTCAAGGTTTCGTACTTGGCCGGCATATTGCCGTGAAGCATGCGGTTTGCGGTCTGCAGAATGTAGACTGCGGTGGTGGTGATGGAAAGAATGGCAAGAATGGTCACGATGCGGGTGACGGTATCTTCCTGCTGGAAGGCGCCGATAAAGATGTTGCTTTCTGCAACGAAACCGCTGAAGCCTGGCAGACCGAGACCTGCAAAACCTGCAATCACGAAACCTACGCCCAGGAAGGGAATCTTTCTCATGATGCCGCCCATCTGAGTGATGTCACGGGTATGGGTACGTTCGTAAATCATACCGATGGTTGCAAAGAACAGGCCTGTCAGGAAACCATGGGAAATCATCTGGAGGGAAGCGCCGCGAAGACCCACCGGAGTGAGGGCAGCAAGACCTAGGAAGATAAGGCCCAGATGGCTAATGGAGCTGTATGCGGTAATGTACTTCAGATCCTTATGACGCAGGGCAATGAAAGGTCCGAGTACCACGTTAAAGATCAGGAGCAGGACCACATAGGGAAGCCAGATCTTTGCAGCCTCAGGCATGAGGAAAAGTGCAATGCGGAGACATCCGTATGCGCCCATCTTCATCATAACGCCTGCTGCCAGCATGGAAACTGCAGTAGGAGCGGAGGCGTGACCATCGGGACTCCAGAAATGGAACGGGAAAAGGGAGGAACTGACTGCAAAACCCATGAACAGCAGGGGGAATGCCCACATCTGGAAATCCATGGGAAGAGTCACCTTGGAAAGTTCAACGATGCTCCAACTGTTTACACCACCTTCGAAGTAAATTCCAAAGAGAGTGGCGAGAATCATGGAAGAGCCGAATGCCAGGGTAAGGGTCAATTTCTTACCACCATAGTCCTTACGTCCGGAACCATAGCAGGCAATCATCAGGTACATGCACAGGGCTTCCATTTCGTAGAACACGAAGAACAAAACCAAGTCCATGCTCATGAACACGCCGTAGACGCTGGTTGCGAGCAGTTGGATCAAGGCGAAGAATACCTTCTGGTTTCCCTTGATGTTATAGCTGACTAGGATACCGCCCCATACGATTACGGCGGTGAGCAACAGCAGGAATATGTTCAAACCGTCTGCGCCCACGATATAGTGGACGTTGAAGGCGTTGAGCCAGGGTATGTCCGTGAAGAATCGGAGCAGCAGAGGTGCTGCGGATTCGTGTGCCGGAGTGCCGCTAATGGTGTACAGATGATAGGCCAGATAGCCTACCAGCGCAAGCACCAGGGTTCCAGAAAAAGTATGGATGGCTTTCAGTACGTTTGTCTTGGAACCGGGAACCGGAATGCAGACAAGTACGGTAAGAATTGGGATGAGCCAAATCAGGTTAAAAAGTAAAGTTTCCATATTGTAACCTATAACCTAAAAGGGAAGATGCCCGATGAAACGCCACAGGATGACGCCGACGATCAGCGTTCCCAGATAGAATGTCAGGTGACCACCCTGAGCTGCGCGAACGAGTGCTCCCAGGCGATGGACGAACCATACAGCAAATGCGACAACGCCTTCAACAATATAGTCCTGGATGAAACGGGCTGCACGAGCGATTCCGCCAATAAGGAACTGACGGACCACGCAGTAGTACATTTCATCGAAGTAGAACTTGTGGTAGATGGTCTTGTAGATTCCACCACGATTTACGTCATCCAGGGCGCGTTCAACATTTGCCTTGGGGCTTGCGTAAAGGAACCATGCTATCAGCAATGCGATAACAGCGGCTCCGATAGCTACGAATGGAATCCAGTGAGCTTCCGGTACCAGCATCAGCTGGGGAACGCGAATCTTGCCCGGAACAAAGAAATTTTCAAAGAGTCCCTTTGTTGCAATACCGCTGAATAGCACGGGAACAGCAAGAATGGCAATGGGAAGGGTCATGGCGAAGTCTTCATGGACATGACCTTCTGCGACCGCATGGCAACGGGGTTTTCCGTGAAATGCCAGGAAGAACAGGCGGAACATGTAGAAGGTTGTTAGGCCGCTGGTAAGGAGTGCCAAAACGAATACAACGTAATGCTGACCCTGGAATGCTGCCAGGATGATTTCGTCCTTGGAGAAGAATCCGGAGAAGGGCGGAATACCGGAAATTGCCAGGATGGAAATCAATGCGCAAACGTAAGTAATCGGCATCTTCTTGCGGAGACCACCCATAGCGTCCAGGTCATTGGTATGAACCTGATGAATCAAGCTGCCTGCAATAAGGAACAGACTGCACTTGAAGAAGGCATGAGTAAAGATGTGGAAGGTAGATGCGGTCCAGCCTGTGGTGATCACGACATCGCCGATCTTGCAGGTTCCAAGGGCGAACATCATGTATCCCAACTGGGAAAGAGTTGAGTAGGCGAGGATGCGCTTGATATCCTTCTGTGTGCAGGCGATAACGGCTGCAAATACCATCGTGAATGCGCCAACCCACATGATGAGAGTCAGGGTGTTGCCACAGACAGCAAAGAAGGGGAACAGACGGGCTACCAGGTATACGCCAGCCACCACCATGGTTGCACTATGGATGATAGAGGAAACCGGGGTCGGACCTTCCATGGCGTTGGGGAGCCAGATGTGCATGGGGAACATGGCGGACTTGCCCCAGCCACCGGTGAAAATCAGCACGGCGCCGATGGTGAGGGCTGTGGCCTTGCTTACTTCCATAATGCCAAGGTTAATGGTCTGGTTGGCGAACATGCCCAGCGTGATTCCGTTCAGGTTGCCAAAGTCGAAAGTCTGTACCACGTAGCTGACAAGGACGATACCCAACAGGAAGAAACTGTCGGCAAAGCGGGTCAAGATGAAAGCCTGCTTGGAAGCGCTTACTGCGGAAGGCTTATGGTACCAGAAGCCGATGAGCAGGTAGCTGGATACACCCACCAGTTCCCAGAAGATGAACATCTGGAAAAGGTTTGTTGCAGCCACAAGGCCAAGCATGCTGAAACTGAAGAGGGACAGCAGTGCGAAGAATCGACCTTCTGCACGGTCGCCTCGCATGTAGCCCACGCTGTAGATGTTCACCATGAAGGCGATGAAGGTTACAACTACCAGCATCATGATGGACAGCGGATCCACCAAAAGGCCGATATTTGCCACAAAGCTTTCGGCAAACTTCAGGAAGGGAACTTCAAAGGCAATCACCTTCTGAGGGGCTGTGCCAGAGGTGAAGTAACCTACGGCAAGAGCCAAGGCAGATGCAAAAGCAACGCCGTTGAGAATGATTGCCAAAGCGGCTGCGCCCTTTGCGGAACGCTTTCCCAGGAAAAGCCCGTTGATGAGAAATGTCAGAAGGGGCATGAGGAAAATAAGATAGCTGATGGATATGTTAGTCATGGAGATCCCTCAACTGTTCTACGTCAAGGCTCTTGTGACGGCGATACATGCTCACGATAATAGCGAGAGCGATAGCCATTTCACAGGCGGTGACTGCAATGACGAAAGCGCTGAAAATACTACCGGAAGTAGAATCGCCGGGAGTAAAGTAGGCAAATGCAATGAAATTGATGTTCGCTGCGTTCAGCATCAGTTCCATGGAAATCAGCATGCCCACCAAATGGCGGCGCTGTATAAGTCCCCATACGCCAATGCCAAAAAGCAGGAATGCCAGGATAAGGCAGTTCAATAATGTCATTTCTTTTCCTCCTTTTCCTTATGGGCGATGGTTACTGCTGCAATCAAGGTCATCAGCAGGAGCACGCTCACGATTTCGAAAGGAATGATGAAACCGTTGGGACCATAGTCCAGCAGGCGCAAGGCAAATGACTTAAGACTTGCAAAGCCTTCCGGAGCGGCGGCCTGCATCGAGACGAGTTCTGGCATGGGCAACAGGCACTTGACCATTACCGCAATAAAAGCTGCACTTAAGATGAATGCAGCGGAAATGCGGGGGATGTTCACGGAGAAGTTGTCTTCTCCCAGGTGGCTGGTAAGTAGGATGGTGAACACCACGAAGATGACCACACCTCCCACATAAACCATGATCTGAGCCAGGGCGATAAATTCAGCCTGCAGGAGCATGTAGAGAATTGCTGTTCCTACGAAGGTGAAAATCAAGAAGACGGCGCTCTTTAAGACGCTCTTGACGGCGACCGTACAAATGGCCATGACGATCATGACAAAAGCAACCGCATAGAAAGCGATATCTACACCACTATGGGGGAATGCCTGTGGAATACTATTAAGCAGGTTTTCAAGCATTAGCCTTGTCCCTCCTTCTTATTCAAGATCATTTCCAAAGTGGTTGCATCTGTAGTTGCCACTTCAAATTCGGGAGTCATTTCGATGGCTCCGAAGGGGCATGCTTCCACGCAGAGACCGCATTGGGTGCAGCTTGCAAAATGATAAACGTAGCGGCCAAGGACCTTCTTGCCTGCGATGTTCTTGGTGGGAAGCACCGTGATACTGGAGTTGGGACAGGCTCGTTCGCACATGCCGCAAGCGGTACAGTGGTTGTTGCCTTCTGCATCTTCCACCATCGAGAGACGGCCGCGGTAGCGTTCGTGCATCTTCAAGGTCTTGCGATTTTCCGGATATTGTTCCGTAACGATGCGCTTGGGATTAAAGAAGTACTTGAGAGATACGGACAGACCGCAAAGCAGGCTCCAGGGGCCCGTAATGCACTTCTTCAGGTAGCGCTTGATGTAGTGAGATGTTGAAATATTTTTTGACATTTTAAATCTCTCTGGTCATTAGCCTACAAAAATGATCCATATGGCACCTGCAACCAGAAGAAGCAGGTTTACCGGCAACATAAACTTCCATTCAAAACTCATGAGCTGGTCAACGCGGGGGCGGACAAAGGTCCAGCGAACCATCATGTAGCACCAGATGAGGAAGTAAATCTTGGCGAACATCCATACGAAACCAGGGACCTGCATCATCAGGTTATCTACGGCTTCGATACCGATGCAAGGTGCATTGAAACCGCCCAGGAAACAGGTTGCTGCCAAAGCGGAATTGGTAACCAGTGCGATGTATTCTGCCAGGTAGAACATGGCGAAGGGGGTGCCCGTATATTCAGTATGGTAACCACCGGTCAGTTCCTGTTCCGCTTCTGCAATGTCAAACGGTGCACGGTTCATTTCTGCAGTAGAGGAAATGAAGAACAGGATGAAGGCGATAAAGCCAAGAACGGGAACCTTGAAAATCATCCAGTTGGCGACCGTTCCGGACTGGCTAGTGGCAATGTCCATCAAGTTTGTGGAACCGGACATCATGACTACGAACAGAAGGATCAACGCGAAAGAAATTTCGTAGCTGATCATCTGAGCGCCACTACGGAGGGAGCCCATCAGAGAGTACTTGTTGTTGCTGGACCAACCACCCAGCAAAATGCCGAGAACGCCAAAGCCGTTTACGGCAATAATCAGGGGAATGCCCAAATCAACGTTAGCTACCACCAGGTTGCTGCCGAAAGGAATGAGGGCTGTTACCATGAAGGGGGCAATCAGAGCGATCATGGGAGCTACATAGAAGAGAACCTTGTCGGCGCTTCCGGGGGAGTAGACTTCCTTGAAAAGCATCTTCAGCACGTCGGCGATGGTCTGGATGGTTCCGTGCCAGCCAAGGCGCATGGGGCCTAGACGGCACTGCACATGGGCGCAAACCTTACGTTCCATGTAGATAAGGATAGGTGCGTTGCCGATATTTACCAGGCAGACCGCCACAATGCAGATGACTGCATTGATCAAAAAGGCGACAATGTTATTGAGTAGGTCGGACTGGAGTGCTGCGGGCAGGTAAGCTGCCAGCTGAGGCACCCATTCGCGAACGACGTCGCCGATAGGATTTGGAATTGAAGGTACGAACATATTACTTACCTACTATCTATCAATTTCAGGAATCACGGGGTCCAGAGTTGCCATGACAACCACCAGGTCGGAAATCTTTCCACCCTGGCACATCTTGTTGAGGGCGCCTACGTGAGGAAAGCTGGGGCCGCGTGTATGAATGCGGTAAGGCTTGTCGCCTGCAGCAGCCACCACGTAAGTTCCGTAAAGACCCTTGGCAGTTTCGATTTCGCTGTAATAGCGGCCGGGATTCAGCTTGACAGGCTTTTCCTTACTGCGGTAGGGACCTTCCTTGGGGAACTTGTCGACGCACTGGCGCAAAATCTTCATGGATTCATGGATTTCTGCAATACGAATCTTGTAACGGTCGTAGCAGTCACCATTGTGGAATACCGGAACGTCGAAATCCATCTGGTCGTAAATGCTATAGGGGTTTGCTCTACGGACGTCAAAGTCTACGCCACTAGCACGGAGAACTGGACCGGAGCAGCCCAGGGAAATTGCATCTTCCCTAGAGAGAACGCCTATGCCTACGCTTCGTTCCAGAACGATGATGTTCTTGGAAAGGAAACGCTCGTAATCCTTCATGGTATCTTCCAGGTGGTCCAGGAAAGACTTTACACGAGGAATGAAATTTTCAGGAACATCGAAACGGCTTCCGCCGGGGCGGAAGAAGTTGGTGGTCAAGCGGGAGCCTGTCACTTCTTCCAGCATGTCGTGAATCATTTCACGTTCCTTGAAGCCGAACAGCAAGCAGGTTTGACCGCCCAGGTCGCCGCCGAAGCAGCCAAAGAACACCAGGTGGCTTGCAATACGTCCCAGTTCCGAAAGCATGACGCGGATGTATTCCGCCTTCTCGGGAACGCCGATGTTCATGCCCTTTTCGTAGGCGAGAACGAGACCCAGGTTGTTTTGAATAGCGGTCAGGTAGTCCTGACGGTCACTCATGGGAATATACTGCAGGTAAGTCATGGACTCGCCCTGCTTTTCCATGCCACGATGGATGTAGCCAAAGTGGGGCACGATTTCCACGATGTTTTCGCCATCCATACGGAGAGCAAGGCGCAATGCACCGTGGGTACTGGGGTGCTGAGGCCCCATGTTAATGAAAAATTCTTCGGAATCAGTTTCCCGGGTGATTTTGAATCCCGGAGGGAGCTGTGTCATACTCATACCGGCCTCTTCATCATGTTGGGGTTTGTAAAGTCCTTACGGAGAGGATAGCCTTCGAATTGTGGATCCAGGAAGATGCGACGCAAATCCTGGTGACCTTCAAACTTTATGCCGAACATATCGTAAACTTCACGTTCCTTAAGATCCGCAGTTGCGTAAAGATCACTGATAGAGGGGATGCTTGCAAGGAGGCTTGTTGCTTTCTTTTCCTCGGCAACTTCTGCCTTAGGCAGGGGCGTGCAGAAGAATACCTTGTGGCCTTTTTCCAGGCTGCGAAGCATGGTAACCAGTTCGAATCGATCCGGATAGTCGATGGCGGTAATGTCAATGAGGTAATCCATCTTGAGTGCTGGATCAGCCTTGGCAAATTCAATGGCGGCTCTGTAGTCTTCCTTGTTCAAGCGGATTTCCAGGGGGCTATCTGCAGGGATGTTTTCCAGTTCGCCTTCAATGGATGCGCTGGGGAACTTTTCCTGAATCTTGGAAAGCATTTGGGCTTGATTCAGGCCCTTGCCGAATTTTTCAGCCAGGGAAAGTTCGTGTTCGCGGGTGACTTCGGGGAAAGTTTCCTTTACGACTCGAACCGGCTTGAAAGCGCTCTTGTAGTCAGGGTTTTCTTCCTTGAACTTGGCTCTTGCTTCAGCCATTTCTTCGTCCTTGATCTTTTCAAGTTCGGCCCAGGCCTTGGTGGCTTCGCGGTAACGGTCGTAATTGGCGGTATCCTTAGTTTCCCCTTCGTGCCACGGATCGCGGCAGGTTTCCTTGAGAATCTTTTCGCGCAGGGTCAGCAGACCGTGGAAAAGTGCTTCGGGGCGGGGAGGGCAACCTGGAACAAATACGTCCACAGGAATCAGGTTTTCTGCTCCACGGACCACGGCGTAGTTGTCATACTTGAAAGGGCCACCGCTAATGGTGCATGCGCCCATGGCAAGAACATACTTGGGACCGGGCATCTGTTCGTAAAGCATCTGAAGCGCAGGTGCCATACGGCGGGTCACGGTACCTGCAATAATGAACAGGTCCGCCTGTCTCGGGGAAGCTCGGAACACTTCGGAACCGAAACGAGAAATATCGTAACGGGCCATGGAGCTACTCATCATTTCGATAGCGCAGCAGCTGGTACCGTAGGTGAGAGGCCAAATAGAGTTGGCTCGAGCCCAGTTGACTACGTAGTCAATGGCGTTCACCACATACTTGCCGCCCGGAATGGGGTCAAGTATCTTAGGCGCAAAGTTGATTATTCCCATTTAAGAACTCCCTTCTTCCAGGCATAGAGAAGGCCTGCAATCAGAATTGCTAAGAAAATGACTAGGTCGATTACCACTACCACAGGGGAGAGGAAGGTGTTTCCTGCCATGATTTCCTTGAAATTTGCAAAGACGGGTAGCAAGAAAAGGGCTTCCACATCAAAAACCAGGAAAAGGAGGGCGAAAATGTAATAGCCCACCTTAAACTGAATACGAGCGTTTCCGTAGGTCTCCATACCGCATTCGTAGGGAGCTTCCTTATTCTTGCTCTTCTTGGTGCGATAGCCTAACAGCAGACCCGTAATAGTAGCCGCCGCCGCGATAAACGCTCCTAGAAAGAGAAATATGGATAGAATGATGTATTCTGACATATTTTCCTCGATTAATAGAAATTCTGCAGTTCCTGGATGGTTCCAAAGAGGGTGTTTCCAATTTGGAATCTTTCCAGAACATGTCTTAACAAGTCCTTAAATTCGTCAATAGTGGCTGCGTTCATGGCGTTCAGCTTCTGCTGGATGGCGTTCACGTAACCAGAACCGACGGGCTTTGTTTTCATATCCTGCATTTCTCCGCTCCACTGCTGCAGCATGTGGTCCGTTTCGATTCGGGCGATGACGTAGCGCGTGGTCGATAAAAGTTCCTGCAAAAAGTGTACCATGAAGATTTCTTCCTGCAGGATACCCCATCTTTTGTCCTTGGAATAGAGGGAGGCATTTTCGGCCTTCCCGTAAAAAACAGCAGCCTGGGCATATTCAAGACAGGTCATGAGCAGTCGTTCATAACGCTTGATTTCTCGACCAAGGTGCTGGAACCAGACGGTGTCGGCTACCTGGTTCGTTTCTTTGCGGTCAGCCACGTCGTTCGGAAACAGGGCTCTGAACGCATAATAGACTTCCTCGTAATAGCGATTGCGCATTCGGCAGTTGAATGCACGATTTTTTAAAGTATAGTCGCTGTGGTGGAGGGTTGTAATCATGATTTAACCACCTGGCGTACGCCGGGAACTTTCCTGAGGTTTGCAATGAGACTATCCACCTGCTCCTTGCGGTAGGCCTTAAAGACCAGGCGCACGCGGCCGGAATAGCTTTCACCTACGGAGGAAATGCGGTCCATGAACAGATTTTCATCCTTCAGGACCTTCAGAATGTCGTAAGTGAAGTTCTTGCGGTTGTCGTTTTCAATAGATAAATGGACTTCGAAGGCGTGTGTGGACTGTTCACTCCACTGGACGGCGATTTGCTGGCCGTCGGTAAGTTTTTTCAGTTCCTCGCATTCCTCGTTATGGACTTCGATACCGATCTGGGGACGAAGTACACCTACAATCTTGTCGCCAGGGACAGGGGCGCAGCACTTTGCAAAATGAATCATCAGACTGGTTTCTCGGCCAATCTGCAGGGGCATATCGTCGTCGTTTTCAGCCTTTTTATCCCTATTGAAGGTGGGGAAGAATTTCAGGGACTTGGTGTCTCTGTGGGTGGGGGCGGAGTCGCCACCCAGGAATCTCTGGATGTCTGCCAGGGGCAGTTCGCCTTGACCCAGGCGTTCGTAGAAGTCTTCGAAACTGGTGACGCCGAAATACTTCGTTACGGATTCCTCGTCTGGACGCTTGTCCTTTTCAATTTTTGCCAGTCGAAGTTCGCGAATCCAGATTTCCTTACCCAGTTCACGGGACTGCTGGATCATGCTGTTTCGCATCCAGCGGCGCAGTTCCTGCTTGGCCTTTACAGTTTTCACCATTTCAAGCCATTCGGGACTGGGTTCCTGGTGCGGACTCTTCAAAATCTGGACCGTGGCACCATGCGTTATTACCGTATCCAGGTTTACCACTTCATCGTTAATTTTTGCGCCAATACAGTGGAGGCCTAGTTCCGTGTGGACGGCAAAGGCGAAGTCCAGGACGATAGCGCCCTGCGGCAGTTCCACGGAAGTGCCCTTGGGGGTGAATACGGTCATGCCGCTAGGCTTAAGGTCCACCCTCAGGAAATCCAGGTATTCCTTGGAGTCGGAAATTTCGGACTGGAGCTTTACCATGTGGTTCAGCCAGGCTAGTTCCTCGCCTTCGTGCTGGGTTTCCAGCTTGTAGGCCCAGTGTGCAGCAAAGCCCTTTTCTGCGGTCTGGTCCATGTCCTTTGTACGGATCTGGACTTCCACCAGCTTGTTTTCGGGACCGATCACCGTGGTGTGGATGCTCTGGTAAAGGTTGGGCTTAGGCGTTGCAATGTAGTCCTTGAAACGACTCTGCATGGGGGTCCAGAGGTTATGGACATAGCCCAGCGCCAAGTAGCATTCCGGGATGGAGTCCACGATAATGCGGATGGCAAAGATGTCGAAGATATCCTCGAACTGGCATCCTCGGCTAATCATCTTGTTGTAGATGCTGTAAATGTTCTTGGTTCGACCTTGGATTGTGCAGTCAAGGTCTTCCAATGCCATCTTCATCTGGAGAGGCATAATCACGGACTGGACGTATTTTTCGCGAGATTCCTTATTTTCGATAAGGGCGTCCACCAGTTTCTGGTATTCATCCGGGTTTACGTACTTGAAGCTTAGATCTTCAAGTTCGTTTTTAAGCTTGTAGAGACCGAATCGATGGGTCAAGGGGATGTAGATGTCCAGGGTTTCCTGGGCAATGGCCTGGCGACGTTCCGGCTTCATATACCGCATGGTACGCATGTTGTGGATTCGGTCCGCGATCTTGATCATGATCACGCGAGGATCCTTTGCCATGGCGATAATCAACTTACGGTAGGTTTCTGCCTTCTGCGCAGTCTTATTGGCTTCCTGGGCGGCGGTGATTTTGGTGACCGCGTCCACCATGAAGGCGACGTCCTGACCGAACATCTCGGTAAGCTGTTCTAGGGTATAATCGGTGTCTTCCACAACGTCGTGCAAAAGCCCCGCAAGAACGGTGGGTTGGTCCTGTTTAAGGTCCGCCAGAATTTTTGCCACTTCGTAGGGATGTTCTGTGTATGGCATGCCGCTTTTGCGATACTGCCCTTCGTGAGCCTGGGCAATGAAGACAACAGCCTTGGTAAGAATCTCGCGGTTCAGGTCGGGATTCTTCTTGATTAGCACGTCAATAATGTGCTCTTGATTCGATGTAAGCTCTACTTGATCCATCAGTAACAAGTATACCTAATAAATGGGGCGTTTGTATACCCAAAATGCCGAAAATAAGCGAAAAAACAGGTGTTTCGAATTTTACATTTTATTCCAAATTGGAATAGAATTTTTACATAAATTGTAATGAGACGTTGTGCATTTGAGAAAAACTGCCTGTAGATTTTTTTACAACGGAAAGTTTTCAAACGTGTGAGGAATGTCACAAAAGGATATTATATTGGTTGCAACCTTAATCTCAAATGGTTGGGATGAGGGATTGTTTATGGATTGGATATGAAAAAAAATAAAATGCTGGCAGCATCTGCCATCGCAGTCTTTGGATTGTTCTTCTTGAACGCCTGTTCTGACGATAAAAGTTCAGTAACAAACCCCATTGACTCGGGGGGAAACCACTGTTTCTAGTGATAGTACAGTGCCTGATGAAGGTCTTTCAAGTTCTCTTGAGAGTACTATGAGTTCTGCAACAGAAAGTCCGGCAAGTTCTGCATCAGAAATTTCGGGTAGTTCTGCAGTGGAAAATCCGGTTAGTTCTTCCGCAATTGCGTTGTCTAGTTCATCTGTAGAGGTTCCTGCAAGTTCCTCCGCAGAAACGCCTGTGAGTTCTTCCGCAGAGGCTCCTGCAAGTTCCTCCGCGGTTGTGGTTTCCAGCTCCTCGGAAATTGCAATGGCTCCTACCTTCAAGGAAGACTACCGTAGCGAATGCTCCATTGGTGAAATTCCCACCAGCATCAACAATGCAAAGCTGCCGGACCCGTTTAAGACTTTGGCTGGCACACGAATTTCCTCCAAGGCCGAATGGACCTGCCGCCGCGAAGAAATCGGCGCTATGTACGAAAAGATTATGTACGGTGACAAGCCTCGTAACCCCGAAAAGGTGGAAGGTAAACTTGCAGGAAGCACCTTTACGGTGACCGTGACCGACAAGGGTAAATCCGCTTCCTTCGCTGTAGCCATCAATGGCGCAGGCACCAAGGATAAGCCCAAGCCCGCCATGATCGGCTTTGGCGGTGGCTTTATGGGCAATACCTGTGGTAGCCTGGGTGGCTCCCTCTCTGGTCTTGACATTGCTCAGATTATTTTTAACCCCGATAACGTGGCTCCCGAAAGTAATCGTGGAAGCGGCAAGTTCTACGACATTTACGGATCCAATGCCAGCGCCGGTACCATCATGGCCTGGGCATGGGGCGTTAGCCGCTTGATTGACGCTCTGGAGAAAACCCCTGAAGCAGGCATTGATGTGAAGCATCTGGGCATTACAGGCTGTTCCCGCTGGGGCAAGGGTTCTCTTGCTGCAGGCGCCTTCGACTCCCGAATCGCCCTGGTTATTCCTCAGGAATCCGGTTCCGGTGGCGCCTCCCTCTGGCGCGTTGGCGCACAGGTCAATAAGCAGAAGGGCAAACAGTTTGTCCAGGGCTTGAACAGCGCAGGCTCCGAAGGCAACTGGATGAAGACAACCTTCAAGAACTACGATGGTCGCGAAAACACTCTGCCCTTCGACCAGCACATGCTTGTGGCTATGGTGGCTCCCCGTCCCTTGCTGATCATTGACAATGCCGGACAGGAATGGCTTGGCGAAGTTCCTTCCAACTATTGCGGCCAGGCTTCCAAGGAAGTGTACGACGCCCTTGGCGTAAGTGAAAACTACACCTACAGCCAGGAGGGCGGTCACGCCCACTGCTCTTTGCCCAACGGCCAGTTTGACGAAGTCAAGGACTTCATCAACAAGTTCCTGGTGGGTAAGGATGGAATCAAGACCGGTAAGATCGACTACACCAAGAATTCTGAGTTGATCAAGTGGAACAAGTCTGATTGGATCGACTGGGAAACGCCGACTCTAAAGTAATCTATAGAATTCGAAAAAAGAAAGCTGTTCCCCAAAAAATGGGAACAGCTTTTTTTGATATCTGTTTTTAGGGAGATTAGGCCCCGGCATCTTCAAGACGCTTTACGTGGCAGTATGCAAGTTCCTTGGTCTTCTCGTCGCGGAGGTGAAGGCTGGAACCTTCGCAATAACGCCAGTACTTGCAGGTCTTGCAGTCGCCTAGGCGTGTCCACTTGCGGTCGCGCATGATCTGGTACTTGTTCTGCCAAACATCCCAGATGTCATCCTTGTAGATATTTCCTTGGATGTAGTCGCCACGAAGGCTTGGGCATGCGGAAATGTCACCGTTGGCAAGAACGGATCCCACGTTCACGCCGGCGCGGCAGAAGAACGGGTAATTGCGGGCTTCCTTTTCGTAGCTGCCCAGGAATCCCTCGCAGCCGTAGTTCACATTGATGACGCCCATCCTCTTGGTTTCGCGGATGAAGTCAAAGACCTGCTTGAATTCCTTGTTGGTCAGTTGGAAAAGCGGGTTGTCCTTGGCTCGGCCCTTGGGGAAGACGGTGGCGATACGCCAGCGCTTGACTCCCATCTTGACCAGCATATCGCGGATTTCCGGAAGTTCCGGCAGGTTCTGCTTATTGACGCAGGTCATGGTGTCAAAGGTAAGTCCCGGTGTGTGGGCGGCCATGTTGATGGCGCGAATGGCGTTGTCGAAACTGTTGGGACTGCCGCGGAAGTGGTTGTGGCTGTCGTGGAGACCGTCGAGGCTGATAGTCAAGGAACGAAGGCCTGCGTTCAGCAAGTCCACGAACTTCTGGGGAGTCATGGCGAGAGCGTTGCTGACCATGCCCCAGGGGTAACCTCGTTTCTTGATTTCCTGACCGCATTCCACCAGGTCCTGGCGCATCAGCGGTTCGCCGCCGGTAATGACCACCATAAAATGCTTGGGGTCGATGTGGGGAGCCAGGTGGTCAAGTACCGCCATGAAGTCTTCCCGAGGCATGTCGGGGATGGCATCCTTCAGACAGTCGCTACCGCAGTGCAGGCAATGCAGGTTGCAGCGCAGGGTGCATTCCCAGAAGAAATACGTCAGCGGGTGGGTCTTGATTTCGTTATGACGGTAAAGTCGGTAGAATTCCAGTGCCAGCCGCTTCTTCAAGCCTAGCTTCATCGGGACTACTCCTTTTCTTCGGTGCTGGGAACGTCGTTACATGTCCCGTTGAAAAAACAAGGAGGACCATAAACTGCAGGCTGGTCGATGAAGGCTGTATCCTTGACGAAGGGTGGCTCGTCAATGCCCATGGAACTGCTAGAGTTATCTTCCCTGGAATTGTTCTGTTCAGCCGCGCCATTAGGATTGCATTCTCTTGCTGCATCAGCATCAACATTAAAGAGGTCTGAAAATTGTTCCAGAGTGTAGAAACTGCCGTCACTGCAGTCGCAACCTTCCGTTTTCACAATTTCAACTCCGTAATCCGGGCAGATTTCGTCGTGACAAGGTGGAATCGAATAGCTTTCGACCACGGATGGCTTACAGGCCTGCGGCTGCAACGGTCCCTGCATCACACCATACATCGGTACAATCAAAGGTATAGAGGAACTGCTTAACGGGCGAATCTCATTTCTACTGTCGCTGGATGCCGGAACCATTTCGCTGCTGGAACCAGGGGTGGTCTCACTGGAACTAGACGTTGTTGCGTCGGAACTAGAGCTCGGCTCGTCATAAACAGGCTGTGCGGTTGATTCCGAATCGCTGCAGCTGGCCCAAAAACTGGAGAATGAGGCAATGATGAACTTTTGCCAATGCTTCTTTAATAAAGTCATATTTTGTCTCCTAACCGAATGAGGTTACTTCTTGATTTTTACGGCAGTTCCGTAAACGATGATTTCCGCTGCTCCTGCCATAACTGCCGATGTCATGAAGCGTACGCCGATAATGGCGTCTGCTCCGACGTTATGGGCTTCGATTTCCATCCGGTGAGTAGCTTCCTGGCGTGCTTCGTTCAGCATTTCGGTGTATCCAGCCAGCTCACCTCCAATGATGGACTTGAGTCCTGCGAATACATCACGGACGACGTTCTTGCTAAAAACGACGCTACCTTTTACCATGCAAATGGTTTCTATGTCCTTGCCAGAAATAAAATCTGTAGTAAACAGACGCATATACAAACCTCCACTGCCCTAAATATATGCAAAAAAAACTGATGCCGAAATGAATTCGGTATGACATGCAAGAAAAAAAAGGCCCTCCAGCGTAACTGGAGAGCCTATATAGAACAACTTGTTTCTTATACGGAACGAACTGCTCGAACGGTCTTAGTGAACCGAAGGAGACTTGTAAAAAACAAGTCTTCGTAGGCGAGAGTGAGAGCAATGCGTAGGTTCTTTAACTGATGTACAGCTCGAACGGTCTTGGTGAACCGAAGGAGACTTGTAAAAAAACAAGTCTTCGTAGGCGAGAGTGAGAGCAATGCGTAGGTTCTTTAACTGATGTACAGCTCGAACGGTCTTATAAAGTATCCTGGAACTTGTGGAACTTTTCCAGAAGTTCTGCGTAAGTCTTGGTAGCTTCCAGCTGCGGAAACTGGGCAACGATGGAATCCGGAGCGCAGAAGAAGCAACCCTTGTCAGCTTGCTTCAGCATACCGGTGTCGTTGAAGGAGTCGCCGCTGGCGAACACCTTGAAGTTCAGGTCCTGCAGGGACTTGACCACCTTGGTCTTCTGGTCGTTGAGACGCAGGTGGTAACCCTTGATCATGTCGTTTTCCACAATCAAGTTGTGGCAGAAGATAGTGGGCATGCCTAGGTTCTTCATGATGGGGTAGGCGAATTCCTGGAAGGTGTCGGAAAGAATGATCACCTGGGCTTCGTCGCGGAGAGTGTCCATGAAGTCACGGGCGCCTTCCAAGAGGCCCAGGTTTCCGATCACGTTCTGGATGTCGGAAAGCTTGATGCCCTCACGTTCAAGAATCTTGATACGACCCTTCATCAGCACATCGTAGTCCGGAATGTCGCGGGTAGTGAGGCGCAGGTCGGCGATACCGGTCTTTTCTGCTACAGCGATCCAGATTTCGGGGGCGAGAACGCCTTCCAGGTCTAGGGTTACAACACATTGCTTAGTAAACATAAATATCCTTTTATTTAGGGTCTAGAGACTAGGTTCTAGGGGCTAGGGCCGCAGGATGCAAGTACATGCTATTTAAAGAGAGTTTCATCTTTATATCTCAAGCAGAACCTTCCTGGCAACCCTAATCTCTAGTTTCTAGTCTCTAATCTCTATTTCTCTCTTTCCTTAATCAAATTTCTCAAGTCGTCCAGTGTAATGGTGTACTTGTTGCGGCAGAAGTCGCAGACCATTTCAAGATCCTTGCCTTCCTTTTCCAAGTCCTTCAAGTCGCTGAGAGGCAGTGCTGCCAGGGAGCTGATGGTGCGTTCCTTGCTGCAGGGGCAGTAGGCCTTGGCGCCAAATTCCTTGATGACTTCAATTTCGTAAGGGCCTTCGAACTGGAAAAGCAGTTCGTCCACCATGGTCTTGCCACCGTTCTGCTGGGCTGCATACATGTCGGAGAACTTGGGGAGGTTCAGCACCACCTGTTCCAGGATGGTGGTGTCCTTTTCTTCCATTTCGGGGAAGGCTTCCACGTAGAAACCGATGGCGTAGTCCAGCTTGCTGGGATCTTCCTTGTTGAACTGGGCCTCGATGCCCACTGCGGAGAGGATCTGCTCGGACTGGTACAAGTAGGTGGCCAGGTTCTGGCCCATGGAGGCGCTGACAGCCTGGACCACGCTTTCGTGGACGCGCTTGCCGTATTCGTTCAGCTTCACCACCTGGTAGTTCTGGGGAATCAGGGCCGGTTCGTCGCCCTTGATAGCCTGCAGGTCGTCCTGGGGGATCATGGCGCGAACGAAGTAGTAGGATTCCTCGTCTTCCTTGCGGCTAATGAGGGGGCTGGTATCTGCCTTGGCGTAGGAAATTTCACCACCAAAGGTGGCGGTGACGCTAACGGTACCCTTCATCTTGAGACTGCTGCTCAAAAAGATGGAGGAAATGGCGGTTTCAGCCAGCAATTTCAGGGAATAAGACTGTGCGCCGTGCTTTGCGCCGATTTCGTTCATTGTGTTGGTAATATCCACAAGAACAAGGCGGAAGGGTGCCTGCTTACCCGTAGATCGAATAATGCGGTCTTTAAAATTCATGACTCAAATTTAATAAATATTGCAAATACTCCAAACGGTTTATATCTTTATGACGGGGGTGTTCTCATTTTTTATAAGAAGGAAAAATCGTGGAACACAAAAATTTGGCTGTTTTGGTCCTGCTTGTGGCGGGAATATCATTTGCGCAGACTGGCCTTATGGGCGGTTCTGACGGTATCCATCAACAGAGTACAAAGACTTTGGGCCAGTGGCATTTCACTGCTGGTACGGGCGGTAACGTTTCTCTGGATCCTTGGGCGCAGACTCGCGGTGGCGTTTTCTATGAAAATGGCGAACGCATCAAGATGCATGATGTGAAATTGTCCGCTACGGGTAACTTCTTTGCTGCACTGGGCTTTTCCGATCGTGTGGATGTAGGTGTTGCGGCTGAAATCAACTACGACCGCACTGATGCCCAGGATATTGATGAGGCTACCCAAAGCATCCGTCCCGGTGATATGGATTTCTGGATCAAGGCCCGAGCCCCTTTTGTTAGTGATGAAAGTGTATTCTCCTTGGCTGCCCAATTGGATGTCTTTATGCCTACGGGAGAAAAGGTGACGGGTACTCGCCCTCGCCATGCCTGGTTTATTAAGGGGAGAGAAGCTACTAATCCATTTACCGCTGATGAAGTGGTGATTGGCGCAACAGGCATTTTTACGGTTGACCTGGGAAAGATTGATATTCCGTTCCGCTGGAATGCTGCTGCTGGATTTGTGTACGCAAGCCAAGGTGCAAATACTTTGGTGTACAATACAGGCCTTAACTGGGATATGTCTTACTGGATTACCGCCTTTGTGGAATACTCCGGTGAGTTCCGCGTCGAAAACAACGGTATGCCCATCGACTTCTTTGAAGATCCCATGCATGTGACTCCGGGCATTCGTTTACACCTGCCACAAAATATTGACTTGGTGGGTGGCATCGACTTGTCTACCCGTATGCTGCGAGTGGGGTACAACCGCAAGGAAGAACTTAAGAATATCGAAAAGTACACTATCGGTTATGACGATGACCATGGACATTCCAAACGGTATGGTTACACTCCTGGAGCTACCTATGCATTGACTGGCCTTATTTCCTGGACCTTTGGCGGTGACCACAAATCCTATAAGACCGCAAGGGACGATCAGCCTGTAATGGATACGGTCCAGCTGGCAAGAACCGATACTGTATTTGTCGTGGATACTATCGTTAAGTCGGATACTCTGATCAAGGTAGATACCATCTTTAAGTATGAATCCTTCACTGTTGTGGATACAATGCCCGATGCAGACCAGGATGGGGTATCCGATGATCTGGATTTGTGCCCCAATTCACCTCCGGGAATTGTGGTGAACCGTAATGGATGCCCAAGAGACTTTGATGGGGATGGTATTCCTGATTACCTGGACCAGTGCCCTAATACCAAGCCCGGTACAAGTGTTGATTCCACTGGTTGTGCAGTGAACTTTGATCTCAATGGGCTTGAGAAGAACATTGTTTTCAAGAGCAAGTCTACGGCTTTGGACAAGTCCAGCCATAAGACTCTGGATGAACTGGTGTTCCTGATGATTGCTCGTCCTACTATGGGTGTAGAAATTCAGTGCCATATGGAAAAATTCGGCAAGGAAGGCAAGGCTCAGACTATTGCCCAGAGTCGCGCTCAGTCTGCTGTAGATTATCTTGTTCGTAAAGGTATTGAGGCCAATCGCCTTCGTGCCACAGGTCTTGTAGTTGAAAAAACTGCTGCAGAAACAAAGACCAAATCTAAGAAGAAGGCTGAGCCTAATTGTGCTGTAAAACTTGTAATCTTCCAGGTGGCAGATGAAGAAGTGAAATCTGATAACAAGACAGAAGAAGCGGACGTGAATCCTGCAGAAGAGAATAAACCTGCAAGTGCACCGGATAAGAAAGACGTGAAGGCCGAAACAAAGAAGGCTGATGTCGAAAAGAAAGCGGAATAAGAAATAAAACAAAAGGTCAGGCGTTGTGCCTGACCTTTTGTATCTCAAATGTTCAAAAGAATTACTGGTACTTGAATTTTGCTTTGAACAGGTACTTGCAATCCAAGGCGTCGTCGCCCCAGTGTTTGCTGGATCCTGCTACCAGGTGGATGCCGACGTCTGCGATACCTGCGATGGCGCGGCTCATATTGGCACAACGCCAAATGCCTCGGAGAACGTCGTCACATTCCTCGCGGGTGAGGTTTGCTCCATCAATTTCGCCACGGAGAATGTATAGACCGTCGTGAATGAAGGGCGCGGCGTTGTAGGTGTCGTTACCCTGCTTGATGTGGGGAACGATGCAACTTAAAATTTCGGGAGCGGACGCACCGTCGGTCATGAATCCCTTTTTAAAAGTACAGGTCATGACGAAATTGCGGGTCTTCTTGTCGGACTTGGTGTAGCGAGTGCCCTTGACGTACACGATGCAGTCCTTTGTAAACCAATAGGTTTTGTCCCCTTCGAATTCAAGGGGATAATCCTGGCTTACGGATTCTACGGTGATTGAATTTTTATCCTTTTTTTTTGACGAGCCGCCAAAAAGGCTTGAAAAAAAACTAGCGATACCCATTTATTACTCCTTTTTTATGGGATTTTCTTGTTTTTACCCCCCAAACTAGGGCTTTACGCTAGTAATCTACATATTACGTTGTTGAAAGTATCATTGTAAAAAATTATTTTAGAAAGGAGTTATTTTTGAATAAAGTACATCGGATTTATGAAAGAAACTGTTGCAACTCCTGTTACTCCCACGACGATAAACCTGACTGGGATTCAAAATATCAAGCCGAATGGATCCTTCTCCTTGGTTAAAGCCATCGAAACTTTATGGAAAGAACGTTGGCTGTTGTTGATGTTTATCCTGGTGGGGGCCGCTGTAGGTGTTTTCATCGGAAATTGGGCTCGTCCTCAATATAGTAGCGATGCCTTGCTGAAATTGGAAGTGAAAAGTGCCAAGTCTAGCAAGCCTACAGATGTCCTGGATTTCTTTTTTGAGAAGGCGAGTCCTGCTGATGCTGAAATTGAAATGATTAAGAGCCGCAAGGTTCTTAGTTATGTGGTCGATGCTGAAGGCTTGTGCTTCAACGCAGTTCCGGTGGGAATTGTGGATCGTCTTCGCAATAACGAAGGCCGTATGGATGTGCAAAGCCTGGTCCTTCCTGCTGAGCGCCGCAAGGGGTGGACCGCAAAGATCGTGAACGACCGCTCTTACGTAGTATATGGTCCGGATGGCAACTCTGTCATGAAGGGTGAGGTCGGTAAGGAATCTGTGGGTAAATTTAAGGGGGACTCCGTATCCATCCTGGTAAGCAAGATCAAGGGACAGCCTGGTCAGGAATTTGATTTGCAAATTACCACCCCGCTGAAGGCCGCCCGTAGTTTGGCTCAACAGTTGAAGATTGAAGAAAAGGGCAAATTGACAGGCATTATCGGCATTACCTACGCTCATCGTTATCCGGATCGTGCCATGTCCGTACTGAATTCCTTGACGGATGTGTACCTGAATCAGAATATTGAAATGCGCAGTGCAGAGGCTGCAAAAACCTTGCAGTTCCTGGAAGAGCAGCTGCCTAGTGTAAAAGCTCGTCTGGATTCGTCTGAAAAGAAACTGGCAGACTACCGCCAGAGCATTGGTTCCGTTGATGTATCTGTTGAATCTCAGGCCTTGATGAAGAAGGAACACGACTTAAACGTCCAGATTATGAACCTGGAAGCGAAGCGTCAGGAGGCAACCCGCCTGTTCAAAAGTGAACATCCTTCTGTTCAGACGATTACCCGTCAGTTGAGCAGACTTCGTAATGAATTGAGCAAATTGAAAACTGATGCAGAAAAGATGCCTCTGACTCAGCAGGAAATCTTGACCATGCAGGAAGAAGTTGCCGCTAATAACGCACAGTATACCTCCATGCTGAACAATATCCAGCAACTTCGTACGGTCCGTGCGGGGGAAGTCGGTACTGCAAGCGTGGTGGATTACGCTGTGGAAGACTCTGAACAAATAAAACCTCGTAAGGCGGTTATCTTCCTGTGGTCAGTAGCTATCGCATTTGCGATTGGAGTCCTTCTGGTTGTGTTTATTCGTTTGTTCCGTAATGGCGTTCGTAATTCCCTGGAAATTGAACGTCGAACAGGTATTAGCGTGTATGCCAAGGTACCGGAATCTGGTAACCGCGACCTGAAGAAGAAGGACCGCAAGGGAACTCTCCCGCTGGTGTGCAGCAATCCGGAAGATCCTGCAAGCGAGGCTCTCCGCAGCGTATTTACCTCGGTGGAATTCTCCGCTACAGCAGACCATCCGGTAATTATGGTTGCTGGTCTTGTTGCTGGAGTGGGTAAGTCTTTTGTGTCTCGCAATCTGGCTGCCCTTTACGCAAACTTTGGCAAGAAGGTACTGCTGATCGATGTGGACATGCGTCGTGGTGTTGTGTATAGCAAGAATGCTCAAGGCCTTGCTGATATTCTTTCTGGAAAGAGATCCTTTGACGAATGCCTTTCAAAGACGGATGTGGAGGGCATGTGGGTGATTGGCTCTGGCAAGCCTCTGCAGGCTCCAACGGACTTGCTCCATGGGGAAACCTTTGCTGAACTGCTAAAGTTTGCTAAGCAAAATTTTGACGTTATCGTGTTGGATACTCCGCCCATTAATCTAGTGGCGGATACTGAACTGGTACTCCCGCTGGTTGATTTCTCCCTGTATGTGCTGCACTACGGCCGCCACACTATGGATGAAATCGACGAGGCTGTCAATAAGATTGAACGCCTTAGCGAAGCACCTAGAGCATTCGTCATGAACCATTGTGATCGAGACCTTGGATCTCGATACTATTACAATGGTTACGGCTACGGTTTTAAGAAAAAATAAACCCGCAGCTTCTGCGGGCTAGTGTGAATCTGAAATTCGCAATGATAATCCTGAATGTCGTGAAGAACGAATTCAGGATTTTTTTATCGTGCTACGACCTGGTTGCGGATCTTTTCGGAGATGTCGCGATTGGCAGCCTGTGCCAGGCATTCGAAGGCGAATTCCTCTGCAGTGCCTGCGCCACGGCTGGTGATGACATTTCCATCGACCACGACGCGATCTGTAAGGAACTGCTTGCAGTCCAGCTCGACTTCGCAGCCCGGGAAACAGGTGCACTTGCGGGTCTTGAGGAGGCCTGCCTTGGAAAGCACCAGGGGAGCGGCGCAGATGGCGAAAATCCACTTGCCGGCGGCGTCGAATTGCTTGAGAACTTCTGCGACGGCTGCGGATGCCTTCAGGTTCTGCACGCCAGGACCGCCACCGGGGAGGCAGACTGCGTCGAATTCAGCCAGCTTGCCGCTTGCGGTAATGTTGCTGAGGAGAACGTTTGCCTTGATGGCAAGACCGTGGGCGCCCACCACGTCAAGACTGTCACTGATGGAGGCCAAAGTCACGTTGAGGCCGCCGCGCTGCCAGTAGTCGAAGGGGGTGACGAATTCGGTTTCTTCGAAACCATTTGCCAGAAGGAAAAGAACGTTCATAAATACCTCTGTTTTTGCCGCTAAAATAACAAATGCTGGACAAAAATTGAGTAGTCTTTTGAAATTTGAACGTTTGAAAGGACTGTATTCGCGAAATTGTGTCACCAAATCCAAGAAAATGTGTGTTTAGTGACAGAAATTTCAAACAAAGTAATTGAAAATGGCGGATTATTTGTTAGTTGTAATAAAAAAGACTCTTTGTTTGTCACTAATTAGGTCTTTTTGATGATTTGGTGATAAAACTTTTAAAGTTACTTTGCAGACAAAGTAAAAATCATATCACTAAACTTAGAGAAATTCACGTTTAGTGACAAAAAATATGGAAATGGATCCTTCGCTTCGCTCAGGATGACGCGCGAGGTCGCTCAGGATGATGCACGATTTACCCTACGCTGTGTTCCAGCTTCAGGGTCAGTAGCTGTCTTGCTTCAGTAGCGAATTCGCCGGGCAGTTCCTTGAACACGTCCTTGCAGAATCCGCCCACCATAGCCTGGATGGCGTCTTCACGCTTGATGCCACGGCTCTCGAAATAGAACAGCTGGTCTTCGCTGATGCGGCTGGTGGTGGCTTCGTGTTCTGTCTGCGCTGTGGGATTTGCCACGGTGATGTAGGGGAAGGTGTGGGCCGCACTCTTGGTTCCCACCAGCATGCTGTCGCACTGAGTGTAGTTACGGGCTCCATCAGCATTTTTGCGGATGCTGACTTCGCCGCGGTAGGCGTTGCTGCTGCAGTCGGCGCTGATACCTTTAGAGATAATGGTGCTCTTGGTATTCTTGCCGATGTGGATCATCTTGGTGCCGGTGTCGGCCTGCATGTGTCCGTTGGTCAATGCCACGCTGTAGAATTCGCCAACAGAGTTGTCACCCACCAGAACGCAGCTGGGGTACTTCCAAGTGATGGCGGAACCGGTTTCCACCTGGGTCCAGCTGATGCGGCTGTTCTTGCCGGCGCATTTACCGCGCTTGGTCACAAAGTTGTACACGCCGCCGGCGCCGGTTTCGCGGTCGCCTGCGTACCAGTTCTGCACGGTGCTGTACTTGATCTTGGCGTTTTCGTTGGCCACCAGTTCTACGATGGCGCTATGGAGCTGCTTGCTGCTGAATTCCGGAGCGGTGCAGCCTTCCAGGTAGCTGACTTCGGCGCCGTCGTCTGCGATAATCAAAGTACGTTCGAACTGGCCTGCTTCCTTGTTGTTGATGCGGAAGTAGGTGCTGAGGTCCATGGGGCACTTGACGCCTGCGGGAATGTAGACGAAGCTTCCGTCACCAAACACGGCACTGTTCAAGGCGGCAAAGTAGTTGTCGCCTGCGGGAACCACGCTACCCAGGTACTGTTCGATCAGTTCCGGGTATTCCTTGATGGCATCGGAAATACTGCAGAAGATGATGCCCATTTCCATGAGCTTCTTCTTGTGGCTTGTATAAATACTGACGGAGTCGAACACTGCGTCCACGGCCACGTTTGCCAGGCGCTTCTGTTCGTCCAGGGGAATTCCCAGCTTTTCGAAGGTGGCCAGAAGTTCCGGGTCCACGTCCTCGATCTTTTCGTGAGCCTTCTTGTTCTTGGGTGCGGAATAGTAGACGATGTCCTGCAGGTCCACAGGGGCAAAATTCAGCTCGCCCCAGTTGGGTTGCTCCATGGTCAAAAGCTTTTCGTAGGCCTTAAGGCGAAAATCCAGCATGAACTGGGGCTCGCCGCGGAGAGCGCTGGCACGACGGATGACATCTTCGTTAAGGCCTTTTTCAAAAGCCTCATTTTCGATATCCGTTACAAACCCGTACTTGTAGTTCTCGCTCATTTAAAAACCTATGGATTAATTCGCGGACAAATATACAAAAATTGTAGGGAACGCAGGTTGGGACAGCTTCGATTGCCACGCCTGCTGCGCAGGCTCGCAATGACAATAGGGCGGGATTTATTATCTTTCACTCACACAATGCTTATCTTCGAGGCTAGGAAATGAAGGAAAGAGAAAACTTTGCATCTCGTTTAGGTTTTATTCTGATTGCGGCCGGTTGCGCCATCGGTATTGGTAACGTTTGGCGATTCCCCTTTATTACGGGTCAGTACGGCGGCGCCGCATTCATTCTTATCTATTTGTTCTTCCTGGTGATTTTGGGCCTTCCTGCTTTGATTGCAGAATTTGCCGTGGGCCGCGGAAGTAAGCGCGGTATCGGCCGTTCTTTCGAGGAACTGGAGCCTGCAGGGACCAAGTGGCACTGGGCCAAGTATCCCATGATTGTCGGGGACTACTTGCTCATGATGTTCTACACCACTGTGAGTGGCTGGATGATGTATTACTTCTACCACATGGCGGTGGAAGGGGATATTCACGGCTTGACTCCCGCCCAGGTAGGGGAACGCTTCGGAACCATGCTGGGTAACCCCAGTGTTCAAGTTGGCTGGATGGCCATTGCCACAATTCTTGGCCTCGGCATTGTCTCCCTTGGCCTCCAGAAGGGTGTGGAACGTGTTACCAAGACCATGATGTCCCTCCTGTTTGTCATCATGATTATCCTTGCCATCCGCGCCGTGACTCTCCCTGGTGCTGATGAAGGTCTGAAGTTCTACTTGCTTCCGGACTTTACCCGCCTTCAGCAGCAGGGGATTACCGAAGTAATCTTTGCCGCCATGGGCCAGGCATTCTTTACCTTGAGTATCGGTATCGGCTCCATGTCCATTCTGGGAAGCTACATCGGCAAAAAGCATTCTCTGGCTAAGGAAGCCGTCAATATCTGCGCCCTGGATACCATTGTCGCCCTGCTTGCAGGTTTGATCATCATCCCGAGTTGCTTTGCCTTCGGTGTTGAACCGGGTGCTGGTCCTGGCCTTGTATTCGTGACCCTCCCCAATATCTTTAGCCAGATGCCTGCTGGCCGCTGGTGCGGTGTTGCCTTCTTCCTGTTCATGAGCTTTGCTGCCCTTTCCACTCTGGTGGCCGTGTTCGAAAACATTGTGGCCTTCTGGATGGACCTGAAGGGCTTTGACCGCAAGAAGGTGGTGACCTGGAATATTGTTGCCATTATCCTCCTGTCCTTGCCTTGTGCATTGGGCTTTAACGTCCTTTCCGGATTCCAGCCTTTTGGTGCCGGTAGCGGTGTCCTTGACTTGGAAGACTTCCTGGTGTCCAACACCTTGCTTCCGTTGGGAGCGATGTTCTTCGTAGTGTTCTGCAACATCCGTTATGGCTGGGGTCAGAAGAACTTCTATGATGAAGTCAATACCGGCAAGGGCATGAAGATGCCTGGAAATGCTGTGGTCCGTTTCTACATCAAGTGGGTTCTTCCCCTGATTGTGCTGGTAATCTTTGCGATGGGTTATATCCAGAAGTTTGCCCCTGATTTTTATAACCAGATTTTGGGTAAGTAATTACACCGCATAAATAAATAAGCTTGTAACAAAGAGAGCCGACGGAATCAACCGTCGACTTTTCTTTTTTTATAGTTTATGTCATTTATTGACATTGTTTTAAACCTATATTTATCTGCGTAACAAAAAGAGCCGCACCATAGCGGCAAAGGTAATTAGGTTTAGACATGCGTTATATCATCAGTGCTTCCCGCTCCGCTTCCCGTGCAATCTTCCCCGTAGCAATGGCTCTTACTCCTGCTGTTTTTGCGGGAATGTTCTTCCTGTCCGGTAGTGCCCTTGCTGCCACCGCTGTGGCTGTTGCCTATGCCAGCGTTATTTTGGGTGAAAAAATAGGCTAAAAAGAGTGCTTTGGGGTAGGTGCCTGCTTAAGAAAAAACTGCATCTTTTATATATTATAAGGGGTGTTTATGAGTTTGGCGAAAGTTAGGTACCTATGAGAATATTAGGCGTTCTTGCCATATTGCTTTTTTCAATTACGGGCTTTGCTAGCCCGACTTACTCCATTTTTGTGAAAGATGCTGCTGAATTGCAGAATTTGCAGCAGAATCTTGAAAGCCTGAAAACGGAACTGGGTGCTGATAACCCTCAGGTTGACTCCTTGATAGCCCGCGCAAGTAGAATTGCGGAAATGAATAACCGCTGTTCCATGATCTCCATCAATGACGTGTTGGATGAGGAATGCGGGCATTTCTACTCTGTGGACTTGCCGGAATTCGAAGCTCAGTATATGGACCTTACTGGTGAACTTCGTCTGAACTCAGTGAAGTTGGGTTCTTCGCTGGCGGAACGTACGGAGCAGATTCAGGTCTGTGCTAATGCTCTTGGTGGTATTCTCGTCTCCAAGGAAAAACTGCTGAAGTTGGATGGTTCCGTTGATCTTGAACCGCTGGATTTGGCTGGCGCTTTTGACGCAACCTATGACTTTAACCTGTACTTCGATGCAAATCGCATGAACCAGCAGAAAAATCTGATGGAACGTTGGGTTGAAAAGTGTAGCGAAGTTGTTATTCGCAAGGCTCACGATGAATTTGCACCACTGTTTGTGGATCGCATCAAGGCGGTAAATGACTCCCTGGCAAAAACTAGCGCCAATGTGCGGATTGTTCTTGAACCGGAGTACCTTGATTTCTATCTGGATTTGAACAAGACTGTTGCTGGAGCTTACTTCCTGAATGGTGCACAGCTTTTTAATGTGGAAGCTTTGCCTATGGGCCGTAGCTATTCCCATATCATCGTAAGCATTCTGGACAAGAAGGTGGAGATGCCTCTTGGTACTGACGGTAAAATGCAGAACTTTAGAGGCCGCGTGGAATTCACCGCCGCCTATCAGGAAAGAGACTTGATGGGCCGTTGGTTCTGGGGGAATAAAAAGGCTATTAATCGGGCTCGTGTGAAGGGTGAAATTTCTTCTATCGCCATTGTCGGCGATTCTACAAGACCTGCTCCTATCGTTAAAAAACTTGCTTCTCTTGATACGACCGCTTTGATCAGCTCCAAGGCAGATCCTGTTGTGCAGGACGCTGCGAATGCTGCCGCAAAGGACGCTAGCGCTGCAAAGGATTCCGGTTCCAAGAAGTCTTGGATTCCTCCTGCAATTGCAGGAGCAGTCATGATTGGTGGCGGCGTGATGGCTGCTGTGTTCAATAACAAGGCCAAGTCCGAACGAGATAAAACTCCAAAATCGCAGAAAGATTACGACGACATTTGTGATAAGATTGATAATGCCCAGACGGTTCGTGCTGTGGGACTTGGTATTGCTGCTGTTGGACTTGTTGGCCTTGGCGTCACATTGCTGTTCTAAGGAGAGTGGAAAATGAAAAAGTATTTTGCATGTCTTGCACTCTTTGCTGCCGTGATGTATGTGGGTTGCTCTGACTACCTTGATGAATTCAAGGATGAGTATGAAGATCAATTTGCTCAAAAGGTTGATGAGCCCAAAGATGATGAGATGTCGTCTGATAGTCATGATCCCGTAATGAGTAGTGGCATTGAGAATAAAAACTCCAGTGACTCCAAAGACTTAAAGTCCAGCGATTCTCAGAATCCTCAATCAGGTTCTTCCAGTTCTGTTACTGGGGAAGATGCTGCAAATCGTTGCAGTGGTACTGTAATATATGATGTTTCCGTTAATCCTAGTCAGACCGTATTTGGCTCTCATTTTAAATATGCTGGACGTGGTGAGGGCTATGTTCCTGCTGATGAAAATGGTTTGAACATGGAACTAGCTCCTGGTATATTTGCGACTCTCGTGTTTGATGAAACCAGGGATGTTTCTTCTTGGAAAGGAATTTGTATTGAGTATACAGCGGGATCTACCACTGACTTGAGTTTTACCAACTCTAATAAGAATGGGCAAGTAGCTGCTTTTTTTAAGATTTCGCCGTCCTCTAAATTACAAAAATATGAGGCTAAGTGGGAAAATGCTAACAAAGTTGGTGATTTTGACTTTAAAGCGGTTTCTACGATCAATTTTGGAGATAATGGTGCAAATCTTGTCGTGTCAAGAATCACCACCATTGCTGATGTGGATCTGTCTTCTAACAGTTCAAAAGTCTGCGATGGAACAGTGCTTTACTCTACGGAAACAGGCGATGTTGGAAGTGGATTCTTCCTTAGAAAGGATGATCCTAATGACGGGTTAGGTGTCTCGTCATCCACAGGTGTTTTATTTCATACGCGGATTCTCATCGTCAAGTAAATCCGATCTAGGCTGAAAACAAAAAAAAATCCCTAGAAAGTGAATTCTAGGGATGGTTAGGTTTCTAACTTGCGTTTTCGACCAAGAAAAGGACAAGCGATGAGACTTAACCGAGA